>JACSRP010000132.1 GCA_014879665.1 Anaerolineae bacterium
GTTCTGCTGAAACCGTACATGCCTAGCCTTAAAACAATCTTGCTGCTGATTGTTGGTGTCATCATTGGGCTGTTCTGGGCATATGTGCTTGCCCCCGTCATTTTTTACGACTCTGACCCGAGTACGCTGCAACAAAGCTGGCAGGATGAGTGGGTTAAATTACTTTCAGATCGAAATGAGGCGGCGAATTTTGACGTCAGCAACAACATCACTAATTTACTGACCGCGATTGATGGGCCGCTGGAGGTTGTTGATCGTCTGCTGACTACCCCCGGTGAGGAGGCGAACACGCCGCGGTTACAGGCAATTCGCCCGATGGCCGAAGAGGCAAATCCAATTGCTGCCACCCCACCACAGCCGAATATCCTGAGCAACATTCTGCCATTCCTAATCGCGCCGTTGATCGTGGTTGTTCTTGCCGTGATTATCTCTTTGCTATGGGGCATGCTGATTAAGAGCAACGTGTACGACCCGGCGATGAAGCAAATTCGCGGAGAACGTGTCAGCCCTGAAACCAAGGCTATGCGTGAGACGGTACAGGCCGCTAAACACGCTGAAGCTTCTCTCAAAACAAACTTTGCTGCATCCGAACTTGGTGTACCGATGATGCAGCGCATGTCCACCTTCATACTTGGACATGGCAATTACGACGATTCGTTCAGTATCGAAGACGCTCAAGAGCGCTTCTTAGGCGAGTGCGGCGCAAGCATAGCCGAAACAATAGGCAGTGGCGATCCTTCAAAACCTACCGCGCTCGAAGTGTGGTTATTCGATAAAGATGATTTTTCGCGGACAATCACTACTGTTTTTGCCTCGCAGTATGCAGCTAGCGATCCTTCGTTCAGCACGCGGCTTGCAGGTCGCGGTGATGTAATTCTGGCGCAGCCCGGCGCAACTGCCAGCCTTGAAACAGCAACCTTACGCCTACAGGCTCGTGTCGTTGACATTCAATACGGGGCCGATCCATCCTTGCCGGCACAAAGTTTCTTCCAGAAAGTGACTGTTGAACTCGCAGCATGGCGTAAAGAAGGCGCTGCGGCAGCGGCTTCCAAGCCTGCCCCACCCGTCACAGCAGCTACAGCGGCCTCATCAGGTGGTTATGTGCCGCCCGCACAACCGGCCAGCACGGCTACATACGTACCACCTGCGCAGCCACCAACAGCGCCGATCATCGCTCCGCCACAACCAGCCATGCCGCCACCAGCACGCGTAGCACCCACTTCACAGCCCCCCAGTCTGGGCGACCTTGCCGCTTATCGCCCACCCGTTCCGCCGATTTCATCTCCGCCTTCCGGCCCACCGTCACTCGATGACGATCCTTTCGGCGGCACAGCAGATTTCTAGCAAAATGAAACGGGGCGTGAATTTCAAAATTCACACCCCGTTTTACAGCTCTATGTTGTTCGCTTCAGGCGAAGTTTATTCAACCTTCTTAATCTTGAAGATGATGCTGCCTGCCGGGGTGCCTGCGGTCACCTTCTCACCCTTTTTGTGGCCGATCAAGGCAGCACCAATCGGGCTTTCATTAGAAATTTTGCGTTCGGAAGGGTTCGCTTCTGCCGCCCCTACAATGGTGTAATATTCTTCCTCTGAAGTGCCATCTTCAACAATCGTAACCTTTGAACCAATACCGATGATTCCGTTATTACGATGATTTTCAACCACAATCGCGGTTCGCAGAATATTCTCGATATACTTGACCCGGCCTTCAATAAAACCTAGCTGTTCTTTGGCGTCATGGTAATCGGCGTTCTCTTTAAGATCGCCCATTGAAACCGCTTCGGTCAATTTAAGTGCCAATTCAGGGCGACGCACCATCTTCAATTCTTCAAGTTCGCGCTCAAGTTCGTCTCTGCCATCGCCAGTTAAATATGATTGATCTGCCATTTATCACCTGCTATCTTCGTTGATTTACTAATTCTCTTGATGTTTCCGCCGCATTAGCACGAAACTTACGTAATACAAAAACAAAATCTGCTCTGCGCTCCCGTAAAACGCAGCAGAGATTTATTTTTACATTTTATGCGTCAATGTTTGATGTTGTCAGTATAGAAACTTGTGAGCGGAAAATCAACTGTGAGTACGCTCACTTAGCTTAAGGTGATATCAACCCATGTTGAACGATTCGGCTGAACGTAAACCGTATCGCGAAATAGCACTACGCCGTTATTGCTAACGGTGACGGTGTAATAACCGGCAGGAATATCTCCTAACACCCAGTTTTCCCCGAAAACGCTGTCTCCATTTACGGTGTTATCCTTATAGGAAAAAGCATAGCGGGTTACACCGGTACTACCACCTGAAGGCGCTACTATAATCGAGACATCATAAAGTAGTGCGCCAGAGGCATCGGTTACTGTGCCTGCCAGCGTGCCAAAGGTATTGTACGGGTATATCCATAATGCGGGATTCCGCGTCGCACCAAAATCATAGGGGTTGCCAACGCGCACCTCGAAATGTAGATGAGGACCTTGCGCGATTCCGGTTCCACCAACGGTGGCAATGCGCTGTCCGGCGGTAACGCCCTCCCCTGTTGCAATCTCAATCTGATTCAGGTGACCATACAATGTGAAGACTGCGCTTCCGCTGGCATCCATGAATGAATGCTGGATGACAATCATGTTGCCGTAGTAATTGTTATATGGGCCAAATAGAGTCGAAAGATCATCACCTGCGTAGATCACCACGCCATCAGCCGCGGCAAGGACCGGTGTTCCCGTATTGTTGACCAGATCAACGCCATGATGCACCTGCAGGCGCCCACCGGCAGTACCACCATAGGGATAGGTCCACGCCACATAGTTAACGTCGCTGCTGCCGATCGGGCGCGACATATAGTAGTGATCGGCAATTTGTGTTGAAGGATCGCCTCCGGGTGGCGTCCATGTCGCGCCAGCTAACCCTTCAGGGGTGAAGGTTGGTGGAATATATGCCGTCGGTTGCATCGTTGCCATTGCCATAGGGGTTGCTGAGGCCAGCGGCGTAAGCGAGGCAATTGCCCGCGGTGTATTTGTTGGCGGGAACATATCCCACAACGATCCGGGTGTATTTGTTGGCGGGAACATATCCCACAACGATCCGGGTGTGTTTGTGGGGTAAGGGGTATTCGTCGCCAGAAATATCTGCGTTGGCGCTGTGGGTTGAGCGACTGCTACATTAAGCCGGAAAAAGCCGGCTGACACTATCAGCGCAGCTGTCAGAATTACAACTGCACCGGCAAATATGCGCTTCATCATTGGAATAGAATCTCTCGATAATCACCTGTCATTGCACCCACTCGCGCTTCAAGAATCGGAGCGCGGTCAGTTTCGGGCAGTTGCAAGAATGACAACCCTGCCCCGTTCAGCGCGGTCTGCGGAACCAGCCCAATCAATTCGCCTTCATGTAATTTAGCGCCGCGAATGCTGGCTTCATGTTCAAGCCGCTGCATCAACACGCTTAACGGCGTAACGCGAAAATCAACGATGTTCATTGAAACTTGCGCTCGCCCGCCTACCAGTAACCCCAGCGCACGCACCGCTTTTAGCCCGCCGCCAACTTCGCGAACAGCGGCGGCAATGGCTTTTGCAATCTTTACATCATCAGTGTTCAAATATACGTTATAGGCGATCAATGGCCCGCGCGCGCCCACCATCATTGCGCCCGCAGAGCCAATATGGGGGGGACCCCAGTCAGGCTGCTTTTGCGGGTTAGTAATAGCCTCTCGTAAATATTCGTACTCCCCGCGCCGGATATTCGCCAAATTTTCACGGTCAGATCGCAGCGCGGCGTACCCGTAAGCATAAACGGGTATATTGAATGCCTGCGCCGCACGTGCGCCAAAATCCCACGCTAATTCAACACTGTCGGACATACTCATATCACGCAGGGGGACAAAGGGCACGACATCTACAGCGCCGATACGTGGATGCACGCCCGAATGCGCGGTCATATCAATTTCACGAATGGCGACTGCTGCCGCGCGAAACATCGCTTCGGAAACAGGGTTTGGCGCGCCAATAAACGTGAATACGCTGCGATTATGGTCAGGATCGGCGCTGTAATCGAGCAGACACACATCTTCAGCGGTGATTGCTGCGGCAATGGCCTCAATCACTTCAGTTCGCCTGCCTTCACTGAAATTAGGCACACACTCCAGCAGTGCCATTAGCGCGTGTCCGGCCTATCTGGCGGCGGTGTACGCGGGCGAACATGACTGCGGCTGCCCAGTCCAGCGCGCCTTCCGGCTGCCATGCCCTTAAGTTGATCGCCCGTCACTACCCGATTATTCCAACGCTCGAATAATTCCGGATTTTCAGCGGGATCGACCGCATAGCGCCACTCGTTAGCGCCAACTTCACGCAGCACTGAACGGCACTCAGTACACCTTACCGTGAAATGAATACGCGGAATTCCAAGCATACGATCTTGGCGGGTTTCAGCGTAAAGCGTCCCGCGGCTGCAAACTGGGCAGCGTTCGATAATAAATCCACTGGCGTAAGTATTTGCCCGCGATGCGCCGCGGATATACAACACCACATATATCAGAACGGCCATCAGCAGCAGCCCCGCAACCAGCAGCTCAGGCTGAGTTCCACCATCGTCCTGATTCTGCGCTGTTTGCACAGATGGCGTACCCGTAGCAACTGACGCAATTGTTGGGAGCACAGAAGTGGGCACTGGCGTATTAGAAGGTTCGAGCGTAGGTGTGAAGGTTGCCGATGCCGTATTTTCAACTGTGGTGGGTGACACCGTAATTGTCGGTTGGACCAAAGTTGCAGCGTCAATCGTCCGCTGATTATTGGCAACTGCCGTTTCTAATAAAATACGTGTCGCGGTGGCTCCCGCATCAAATTCCTGCGTGTGTGTCGCTGGCAGAGTTGCGATATTAGTTTCAGTCGCGATCACCGTCGGCGTCCACGGTACTGGCGTATGGGCTGCCGGTTCCGGCGTACTGCTGGCGCTAACAGCAGATGTGGGTGTTTCCGTCTGCGGCACAGTGGTACTACCGGGAGTTTGGCTCAACGTCGTCGTCCGCGACGGCACTGTAGATGCGACCGGGCTTGTCACCTCAAGCACAGCCACGGCAGCTTCAGTGGCCCTCTGCGAAGGAGTTAGCGTCGCTGGCAGCGGCGTGTGTGTATTTGTGGCGGTGCTGGTGAACGTTAGCGTTGGCGTTTCTGTTGATGATTCGGGCGTAACACTTGATTCAGGCGTGAAAGAAGGCGTGCTGCTGGCGGTATTGGTAAACGTGGCGCTCGGAGTAGGCGTAACGGTATTCGTCGTCGTGTGCGTCAACGTGCTCGTGGAGGTTACCGTGAACGTTGAGGTTGGCGTTTCTGTGATCGTCGCTGTTTCTGTCGCCGTTTCGGTATAGGTGGGCGTAAATGTTTCCGTTGGTGTGAATGTGCGCGTCGGTCTCAGCGTGCGTGTAAAGGTCGCCGTGTGCGTGAAGGTCGCGCTTGGGGTGAGCGCCGCATCCAAAATGACTGGCAGCGCCGTAATATCGTCCGCCCAATTGACCAGAAGATATGAAATCCATGCAAAGTGACCATCACCTCGCCGGAGTAAAATCCAATCGCCCGTTTCATTCTGCGCGACAGGATCAACTAGCTCACCCCCCGTTAGGCTGTCTAGAATCGGGAATCGAATGCCGGGACCGGCGCGCAAAAATGCCCCGCGTTCCCCCGACCGAACCCAATTACCTTCGGGCGTTTCCGTTAGAAGAAAAGCTGTTGGTTGCAAAGTGCCGGGAATCGGAGTCGGCGTGAGGTTGGTTTCGTCAAATACCGGCAGATCGTCAATGTCAACAGACCAGTAGGCTAGATCGCCCCGAATCCAGCCAAAACCTCGATTGTAGGCAATTAGAATCCATTCACCATCGGTGCTGCGACTAAGGGGATCGAGAATATCTCCAGACCCCAGCCGTCCCACAGGCACATATGCTGAATCTGGCCCACCGCGCACAAAGATATCGCTCGCGAGTACGACGCTGTAAGTGGGGAGACGCGTGGGTGTAGCGGTTGACGTGACCAGCGGCTGTTGGGCTGTCGCCACAGGGAGCAGCACAGCCAGTACGGCACACGTGGTAGCAACAATCGCTGCCCACACAATTTTGAGCTTCAACGAGGCTCACCATCGGGTAAA
>JACSRP010000137.1 GCA_014879665.1 Anaerolineae bacterium
TGCTTGATCCCAATACTCGTCCGACCCCGCCGCCGCGTCTGCCGGGCAGCAATGCGCTGGTCTGGCGCATAGAAAACAATCCGTACTGCGGCGGGGCTATTGCCGACCCGCCTGCCGGTGTGCTGCCCTCGCCCTGATGTGATGGAAAGGAACGATGCTCGATGCCAATCATCGACGATATTCTGAATGGGCTGCAAGTCCAGATCGATACCCTCTGGTACAACCTGCTCCTTTCGCTGGCGGGATTAGGTTGGAGCTTGCAGCGCGCCTTCCTAATGATGGGGTACACCATCGAACTGATGAATCAGTGGCTGGTGGACAATGCCTTCACGCCGCTGATCGCGCAGACCAACGCAAGCCTTCAGGTCGCGGTGAGTATGGCGTTCGTCGTCGCGCTGCTGGTCTTGGGTGTGACCTACCTGCTGGCGGCTTTTGCGCGGATGCGGATCGTCGAACCGAAGAATGCCATCGCCTGGTATCTGGCAGGAGCGTTGTTCTTCGCGTTGGGACCAAGTATGTATCAGGGGATGAGCGATTTTCGCCGCACTTTATCGAGCGCTTTTTATGCCAGCAGTTTGAGCGGCTTGTCGGGCGCGACTGGTTCGGCGTTCGACTCCCTCGACAGCGTAGATAGCAGCGATATGGGTATTCTCACGCTGTGCGATAACTTCGGGTCGTACATGCCAGAGTGGAACTACACCCTCGACGGGTTGGACGTCGCGCTGGCGTATCTGCGCGCCGACGGCATCGACCTGATGGGCTATCCCTCTACGCCGCGGGATCCGCTGTGCCAACCGCACACGCCTGATCCTGCAACTGGCTTGTGGACGGCAGGCAGTGTCCCGTGGGAATGGCGGCGACCCGGATCATTCTTTGCCAATGACCGCGATCCGGTCTTTTTCGCCATCATGACGCCGCTTGAACGCGCCGATTCGATTGCGATGGCATCGGCGGCACAGGGAAGGTTGCTGACGGCATGGCCGCTGATCCTGTTCGGACTGACCGAGCAGCTTGTCTACCTGCTGCTGACCATCGCGCAGGGGCTAACGTTCATCTCATTCGGTGTCGCCATCCTATTCGCTTTCTTCAAGAAGACCGAAGTCATTGCCCGTTCGATCATCGACCTGTGGATTGAATTGGTTGTGCAGACGGTGGTAATCGCGTTGATTCAAGCGCTGGTCGTGACTTTCTTTCTTGCTGGGACGGCCAGCGGCAATGGCATCGTTGTGCTCGGCGTCGGCTTAATCTGTCTGATCTTCATGGTGATCGTGCTGTTCAGCGGCGTGAAGGCGGTCTGGAACTCGTTCAATCGGCTATTCAATGCCTTCGGGCAGGCAACGGGCGGCGCGGTGATCAGTCCCGGCGCAGCAGCAATCACGACCGCAGCAGGCGCGGTAGGCGCGGCCGGGGTCGCAGGATTGGCGGCAGGTGGAGCTATCAGCATCGGGTCGAGCGCAATGGCAGGTGCGACCGCACTGCGAAGTGGGGCAACACCCGCGCAGGCAGCAGGTTTGACTTTTGGCGGAGTCAGTCCGCTGGCGGACGCTGCGCGTCACCTCATCCGCCTGCCTAGTTTGCGTGGGACAGCACTGGGCGATGCCGCCGAGCAGTTCACTGAAGGGGCGGTAACCCGTCGAGTTGCGCGCGACGTGCCGCTGATTGGCGGGGCGCTAGGACCCACACTTGGCGCGAAGCTGCTGACCGATTATGACCCGGAAGCCGCCGAGTATGACGATAAAGGTCGCCTGACTCGCCGCCCGATGCTCGTCCCGGCAGTCGGCGCAGGACTGGAGGCGCTGACCTACCCGCGCGGCAAAAACCCACGCAATCACACTGCACGAGATGACGAATCCGAGTGGATCGAAGATGAGGACGGCGAACTATTCCCCGGATTCATGCCCGTGAGACGCCGCCGCACTGGGGTGCTCACGCCAATCGCGTCCACACCGACCAAAGCGTCCGCCGACGAGGAAATTGCTCGCGAACGCGAGGCGTATGCCGACGACATGCGCGGTGAAGAGATGGAACAGCATATCTCGGAAGTGGCCCGTTCCACGACTGGCACGAGTGGGAGCCGGCCTGAAGCAGAGCGGATTGAAGGCGCGGCAGGACGGCTGGAACGCAGCGCTGAGGCGCTCGAACGTGCCGCTGGAACGATAGCAGGCAGTCTGCGCGTGACCGGCAGCGCCGATGTGACCAGTGTCATGGGCGATGTGATGCGACTGCTTAGTGGACGCGGCGTTTCAGGCGTTGATCACCTGACTGTCGGTGGATTGATTGCGCAAGCCGTCGGTGTGACACCGTTTAGTGATGGCAAACCGCCGGTGCGTGACGATCTCGCCCGTTTCGGCATGTTTGTGGACAGTGCCGCACGCTTGGGACTATCGCCTGAACAAACCGAACGGGTCGGGCGCGAAGTCAAAGAAACCCCGGAGCGTCGGATGATGGCAGACACCCGCGCCGAACTTATTCAAGGCGCAGTGGCGACAGGGCGCTCACGCGATGAAGCGGAGCGCGATGTGAACCGGTTGGAGATTGCGGCGCGGCTGTTGCCCAATGAGATTACCGCCTATGGCTCGATGCCAGTCCCATCTGTCACCGTCGCGCCGGAGGTGAAGGTTGAACCGAACATCACGATTGCCGTATCTGATGAAAGCAGCGATTACGACGCTGCGATGCGTTCGAGTGCGTCAATGAGTGGCAGCGATACGCTGCTGGGAGGGAAGGAATGAGTGAGACTCTGCGTTATCACACCGTCGCAGAATTGCGCTCTCTCTCGCTCGATGAGCTGCGGGCGCTATGGGAACTTGTGCCAACCGATCGCCAGCGTTCTTACCGTGCCGCCTATGACCGTGAGGTGAAGTCAGCGGGCGCGGAAGGATCTGATGCGAAGGAGCGCAAGATCGCGCTGGCGCTGCTTAAACGCTATCACGAGTCAGCGCTTGTCCCCATCGGGATGCGGTGGGCGCGCACGCCGAAGCGCGTACAGGAAGCAGCACAGCATGGGGAGCGGGTTGATGCATCCGAAACGGAGGCAGCGGCGAAAAGCGGCAAACCGTCTGGCAAAGTGCTTGCTGTCCTCGGCGCGATGATGTTTGGCATGGTCGCGCTCATGCTGCTACGAGGAACAGGCGACACGGATGTTATAAATGGCGACAATGTGACGGCAACCGCGACACTACCCGCTGACGTAACACCAACGCCGCTGGCACTCGAAGCGCAGGATGATGTGATCGAAGGCGGTGATACCAGCCGTGCGCCGTTTTATCCGATCAACCTGCAAATTAGCGTGCCGGACGAATCTGTGCCGCGTGTGTGGGTAGTGCAGCGCCGAGCGGTGCGGGCGTCAGAGTGGAATTTTGATCCGAACCCGGATACCGCTTCCTTTCTGAACGGTATGAGCGTGCGTCCGGTGATTGGCATCCCCTGGTCGGAGGACAATGCCGCGTGGTTCGCGCAAATCGCCGAGGGTGCGGAGTTTCGTTTGCAGATGAATACAGGTGCGATCCTGACCTTTGATTTCGAGGACAAACGTGAAGTTCGGCGCAGTGATACGGGTATCTTCCGGCAGGTCAATCCCGGCTTAGTCTTGCTGCTGCTCGGCGAGACAGATGAGGAAGGTCTGCCAACCGTAACGCGTACGCTGGTCACGGCAGCGTATCCAGTCAATCAGGAACTCGGACGCATGGGTGAACTCATCGGCGTGCTGGCACAGCCAGTCGTCGTAGTCACGCCGACGCCGCTGCCGACTGTCACTCCAACGCCGATTCCCTTCATCAGTCTCGATGTGCAGATCATCAGCATCACCACGCAGGTCGGTCAGATTACGACTCAATTTCGGCTCTACAATGGCGGGAGCTTACCGCTTCCCATTACGCCGGATGATTTGTGGCTGGCGCTCGGATATGGCGAAAATCCGCCCGGACCGCGTGCGCCTGCAGAGGGACTAGCGCCGATAAACCTGCTCCCCGGTCAGGCGGCGGATATGACGCTCGTCTGGCTGTGGCAGGGCGAACCCTTCGGATCGCTCGGCATCGGAGACTATCGGTATAATCTTCAATTTTGAGTTTTGGATAGGCACTTGCCCTCTGCAGAGAGGGCAAGTCGGCTTGAGTTGCGCACGCTCTGCAATGTCCTACAATGAGAATCTATGTTCGGCAATTTCAGGTCATTCTATGCGTGAATCCAAACTTGTCTGCCCAAAGTGTGGACAGGCAGATGCTGTTCGCAAAGTCACCTCAATCATCAATGATGGAACAACCCATACTGAGTCCAATCGAATCGGCATGTCAATCAGCGGGAATGACACGGCCTTTTACAGCGGACTCGGAAATTCAGTCTCTCATACGGGGCTTGCATCGGCACTCGCGGCTCCGAAAAAGCCATCGCAGCCGTCACGCAAAGGATTGTCGGCGATTTTTCCAAGCTTTCGCTTGACCTGCACAGGTTCAATTCTGGGATTGATCATGTTGAGCGTGGTGTGTTCTTTTCCAGCGCTTTACCCCACATACCGCGAGAATCCTTTGCTTATCTTCATTCCTGTCGTCATCTTCGTCGTCGCTGCAATTGTTCTCATGCGTTGGGTGTGGCTCTCCAAGCGGCGCGAAACACAAATACTTCGTGAAGGCGACACGCATTACTCACTCGAAATGGAGCAGTGGAAACGGGCACTGGCGCGGTGGGAGGAGCTTTACTACTGTTACCGCGATGATGGCGTGTTTTTGCCTAATCATGCCGTGTTCGTTCCCATCGCTCGTATGAAACAGTACCTTTACGCCAAGTCAGGCGAAAAACGAAAGCGCGAACCTCTCAAATTGAAAAAGGACTCGCACAATAACCGTTCATAACCCTACATTCCGTTCATGTTTCGTGAGTAAGAATGTAGGGTTGATGATCCCTATTTGGATGTTTGAGAATGATGCTTAATCCAACCATACACAATATGAAGAGAGCAATAACTTGTAATGAGGGGGATGCGCTGCTGCGATACACGATCATCATCGTGAGCCCATTGTGAAGAGCATGAAGCAGGATCGCAAATAAAATCGTCTTTGTATGCAAAGTAACGATACCGAGTAGAAAACCTAAGCTTGAACGGATAAAAAGCTCAACACCTTGATTTGGATGAGATATTCCAAAGAGGAAACTGCTCATCAGCAGAAGCAAAAGAACTGATATCGATGAGCGTAAACCAAACAATTTCCCCCAAACTGCAAAAAGAAATCCACGAAATACCATTTCTTCCCAGAAACCTGTTACGAACACTCGGATAAAATCTAAACGTGCCAACTCGATTAATGCGATTGGTGCACCAAAAACGTTCAAGAAAACTGTTGCCAGAAGAAAAATTGAAATGATTCTCATTCTTTGGAGAGACAACCGTGTCAGGGTAAGTCTCATCCGGGTAAACCCAAAAAGAAGAACTCCACCAATAAAAATACAAATTCCCAGAAAAAGCTCCCCTATTAAACCCGAATCGATATTCCCTAGTCTTATCAACGAGCTTTGTGCCGCGATTACAAGGGAAACGAGAGCTATCACTCCTGCTGCGATAAGTGTTCCCAGCTTAGAGGTTTGAACCTTTTTGTCCCAGAAATTCGAGATTGTTGCCCACCAATTCATAAGTGTATTCGCTATCTGTCAATTTTATTCCGCGTCAACGCATGTCGCTTAACATTTTACTTCGGACATCTGTAAAACCCTCAATCTCCTGCTGCAGGAAATCTGAGTTCACCATCGTATTATCAACTGATAACGTCAGAGCCAATCTAGATGCCTCAGTTGTATGAAGGGATAGCAATTTTGATTCGTATTTGAGCCAAAATTTCATGCCCTACATACCCTAAATGAGCGTGTAGTTTTTTGTTTACAGCAAACCCGGAATCCTTCATCCAGCAGCCGGAATCCTCCTAGCCTCAAACCGGAATCCTCCAGCGGTTCGCCACCTTCGCTTTGCTACGCTGAGAGCGTATCAGGGTGAAGCCATCCCGTGCCGGATGATCCCACCACGTAAATGCGCTGCCATGTACGCAGTCGCCTGAACGTCACCGCGCACACTCCCTTCATCCCGATGCGTTCGTCCATTTCTCAAGGAGCCGCGCTCGTGGATTTGAGTACCGCTATTCA
>JACSRP010000264.1 GCA_014879665.1 Anaerolineae bacterium
ACACCGCGTGAATTGACGGCGGCGCTGCTGGATACCGCCTTATCGGATGCGATGTATACCGAGTTTGGGCGCGCAACCTTCATCCGCGAACTAGCCGCAGCCGCGAACGACAATCCCGTACCGCTGCTCAGGCATGCCTATTCAGCGCTGTTTTTGAATCCTGAAACGCTGGAGCTTGAACCCGATCTCTCGTGGTCAGATGGCGCCTATTACGCAGTGGATTGCAGCGATTATGAATACTCGCTGGATCAAAGCGACCCGGTTTGCCCGTTCTGGACTCCGGCACAGCCGCCAGAAGAACGCCCGGCACCGCTGACCGCAGACGTGCCAACGCTGATCTTGAACGCTACGCTCGATCCTGCCACCCCGGTACAGGGCGGCTATGATGTGGCTTCCCGGCTGCCAGCGGCATACAGCATCACCATGGAAGGCGGGCCACACGTCATTTACGGACGCGGCGGCACCTGCCCAGATGATCAGGTGACGGCATTTTTGGTGAATGATGAGATACCCGCTGAACGCGAAAGCGATTGCGACGGCGTGATCATGACGGATTACATCCCTACCCAACCGGTGGATGCTGCGAATGCGGCTGAAGTGCTGACCCGATTCGACCAGAACCGCGAGTCTGCGCCGCAATATCTGTTCTGGGATGTGGAAACACCATTTACGATGGGCTGCGATTTTGGTGGCACCGTGACGTATGAGCCGAACGATGCTGGCGAGAGCATGTTTTTTGACGCTTGCAGCTTCGTACCCGGCCTGTCCATCACGGGGGTAGGCACGCTCGATTATGAAGCCGAACGCTTCACGCTGACGGCAACTTTGAACGGCGTTCTGAACGGCGACGTGACCTTTACGCGCAGCGGCTTATATGCCACTGATGCGGTGAATCCAGAAGTTGAAGTGACCGGTGAAGTTACTTCTGGTTCTTAAGTCGCACGTTATGGATATGATTTTGCTGTTGCAGCTCAAACCATTCAGGATGCGCTTTAATGAACAGTAGAAGCTGGCTGTGGCCGTAAGTGCGCGGATCGAAGGCCGGGTCAAGCTGGCGTAGTTTGTTGCCTAATTGACTCAGCCCGGCCCAACCATCTTCACCTACAGCGAGTTCAAATGCTCGCTTAAACAGTTTAGGCACGTTGGTTGTTGCTGGCGGCGCTGTTACCTTTTTAGCCCTGGTCGGCGTTTTAGCCGGAGTCGGGGCTTTCTTCACGGCGGTAGCGGCCGGAAGGGCAGGCTCAGCGCCCGTTATGTTTTCGGTGTAAACAAACACGTCACAGGCATTAACGAAGGCGCGCGGTGTCAACTGCTTGCCAATGCCGATGACAAATAGGCTCTTCTCGCGGATACGGGTCGCCAGCCGTGTATAGTCGCTGTCGCTGGAAACCAGACAAAAGCCATCCACACCCGCCGTATAGAGAATATCCATCGCATCAATGATCATGGCGCTGTCGGTGGCATTTTTGCCGACGGAATAGCGAAACTGCTGAATCGGCTGCACCGCATGGGTATTAAGCGCGTCTTTCCAACCCTTCATTTCGCTGGTCGTCCAATCACCATAAATACGGCGGATTGTGACCACGCCATATTTGCTGGTTTCCGCAAGCATACTTTCCAGCAGCGAAGGCTGGGCGTTATCCCCGTCAATCAACATGGCGATCCGGCTATTCTTCTCGACGTTGAGGTCTGGCATTGTGGTTATTCCCCTTCAGTTCGCGGGCTTGCGCCAGAAAGCGGCATATCACCAAACAGTGTACCATCACTAATCGGCACACCGTTCAACAGCTGCAGCGCCTCAATCTTTGCTTTTACGCCGCGCGCCAGATGTACAAGATAATTTTCCCATAAGCCGGGGCGGTAAAATCGCGTTTTGCCATTTGACCACTGAAAAACGGGCGTTTCATAAGTATCCGGGCGCGGCAGGGCAAAAGGGGTAGTGGTTTCATCTACGCCAGAGACAAACTCACCCTCAAAAGGCAGGTTCAGGTTGATCAGCACCGCGATCAATTGCCCACTGTTTCCGTGAACGCTGCCCACAATTTCAACCCGATCATCGGCAAATGCCGTTTGAATTATCATCGGGTTCGATGGCGAGAGAATGCCTTCATTTTGCAAAATGAACTGGGCAGCGGAGAATAGTTCGTCAGACATGTGCTAACCTTTTTGATTACGGCTTTAACGTGCCACCTATCAGGACTCAAGTGAAACATACTATGCGCGATTCTACCACCCCCCCGCCATCTCTGCGCGTTGAGCAGACGGATTTCACCCGCCACACCATGGAATATCGCGTGCCTGACATTCTAAAGCAGGTTTCGGCACGCAATCCTGATTACAGCGAATCGGCGCATCAGGCCATCCTTGAGTTGGCGGCGGCGCTGGCGGATGACAAAATGATGCCTGTGCCGCTTGACACATGGCCGGATTATTCAGCATGGGCATCCTTGTATGACGCACACACCGGCGAAACCTGGCGGCATACCCAATGGTTTTTCGCTGAAGTGTATGTTTATCATCTTTTGCTGCATATTGTTGGCTATTTCGAAGACAAGCGCGATCCCTTTGCGCCCTACAAGCAGCAAGAACTAAACAGTGAGACGCTGCCACAGGTCTTGAAGCAGGGGCTGGCACTGCGTGGCGGGCCTGTGTGGGAACGGCTCAACGGCTTGCTGGAACTGGCATTATTCGCCAACCGTATGGATTTAAGCCTGTCCACATCAGCGGCATTAGGCACACACGCGCATGATGATGATCTGGTGATGGATGACCGCGCGGCGGCGTTGGATCACCTGCTGGAAAATGAGCCAGGCACAATTCATCTGATCGCAGATAACGCTGCTACTGAGCTTACGTTAGATTTACTGCTGATTGATGCGCTTCTGGAAACAGCGGCTTCTGATGTGTTCCTGCATTTGAAGGCACGCCCGATGTTCGTCAGCGATGCTACGCCGCACGATCTGGCGGCGCTGCTCAATGACGTTTTCAAAACTATTCCGGTGGATGGGGCCGCAGAATTAGGCCAACGGCTGATGATGGCTGGCTGGCAGGGACGGCTAAAAGTGACCTCATTTGAAGATTGGAACCGTCCCCATTTCCTGCGTGATTTCCCGGAAGATGCGATGCAAGCATTTGCCAGCGCCACGCTGGTGATCGCCAAAGGTGACTTGAATTATCGGCGGATTACTGGCGATGCGCTGTGGAAACCGGATACACCGTTTTCTGAAGTGATCGCTTATTTCCCTGCCCCTCTGCTGGCGCTGCGCACCCTAAAATCGGAAACCATCGTCGGGTTGCAGACGGGGCAAGCTGAGGCGCTAAATACTCAAGATCCAAAATGGCGCATCAATGGCAAACGAGGAGTGATTCAGTTTAGCGGATGAACTGTTGAGAGATGAGTGAAAGAGATCATAATATGCCTGTAGAGGCGAACCAGTGTATTCGCCTCTACAACACGTCAAAAGGGTTAATTCAATCGTTCAATAATCGTGCCAGTACCCATGCCGCCGCCGCAGCACATGGTTTGCAGCCCGAATCGCTTGTCGTGGGTGTCCAGCGCATGAATCAGCGTGGTCATCAGCCGTGCGCCGCTTGCGCCCAACGGGTGCCCGATGGCAATTGCCCCGCCGTGCGCATTCACTTTCGCCATATCCACGCCGGTTTCGCGCTTCCACATACCGATCACGCTGGCGAATGCTTCGTTCACCTCGAATAAGTCAATTTGATTCAGCGACATACCTGCCTTCGCCAGCGCCTTACGAGTAGCTGAGATTGGGCCGGTCAGCATCAGGTGCGGATCGCTGCCGACAGTGACCGCAGAGACAATGCGCGCACGGGGTTTCAATCCCAATTTGGCCGCCATTTCGGAAGTTGTCAGTAATACTGCCGCCGCGCCATCGCTGATCTGGCTGCTGTTGCCGGCGGTGGTCACGCCATCCGGCGAAAAAGCTGGTTGTAAGCTTGCCATCTTGTCCAGATTAGCGCTAGCACGCACACCCTGATCGCGGCTAACTTCAACCGTATTATTTTCATCATCCACGCCAGTCAGCACGAAAGTTTCGCGGTCAAGCCAGCCGTTCGCCTGCGCTTGCGCCGCCTTCATGTGGCTGTTATAGCCAATTTCATCCACTTCGGCGCGGCTGATGCCCCATTTTTGCGCGATTTCATCAGAGGCCAGCCCCTGTGAAATCAAGTCATAGGCCTGCATCATGTCAGCGGTGAAGGGGTTGCCATTGACCATGCCGCTGCCCATCGGCACACGAGACATATTTTCGACGCCGCCCGCAATCACCATCTCAGCCTGGCCGCTGGCGATCATCGCAGCGGCCAGATGTACGGCCTGCTGGCTGCTGCCACACTGAAAATCCAGCGTGGTCGCCGGAATTTCGATGGGCAAACCAGCATCTAATACGACATTCCGCGCCAGATTGAAGGTTTGTTCGCTTACCTGCGACACGCATCCCAGCAGCACATGGTCAATTTTCGTGACATCTAAATTTGCGCGTGCCAGCAGTTCGCACAGCGCCGCCGAACCCAGCTTCACCGGGTGCGTACCGCGAAACATGCCGTTCTTTTTGCCGACGGGGGTGCGTACCGCGTCAATAATCACGACTTCAGACATGAAAAGACCTTCCTCAATAAAATTTCTCATCACGTCTATTGTGACACGAAAACTTGAGGGCGCGAAAGTTTTTAGGCGAATTGGCGGAGTAATCGCATCAAAATCTGCCCCATCATTTTCAAACCCATTTTGAATCACAAAGGCACAGCAGGCTGAAGCTCGTAGGGCAAGGCCATCCCTTACCCGCCAAGTCAAAGAGATGAATTACTGAGATCGCATCACAACATGTTATTTATTTCTGCTCGCTCGCCAGCAGTTCACGCTTACGCTCAATGCCCCACTTATAGCCGCGTAGTTCCCCGGAACTGCCGATCACGCGGTGGCAGGGAATGACCAGCGCCAGTTTATTGCTGCCGCAGGCAGCAGCGACTGCACGCGCTGCGGTAGGCGCGCCAATAGCATGGGCAATCTCGCCATAAGTGCGCGTTTCGCCGCGCGGAATTTTGATCAGCGCCTGCCATACCCTCCACTGAAACGCCGTCGCCTGAACATCCCACGCCAGATCAGGCAGCGGCGCGCCGCTGTCAATATGAGCGATGACCGCCTGCGCCAGAGGCGCTAATGCCTGATCCTGTTCAATTTTGGCAAGCGAGTACTCCCGACTTAAAGCCGCCGCCGCCGACTGTGCATCGTCATACAACCCAACAGCACATACGCCGCGATCAGTGAGCGCGATCAACAATGCGCCGTAGTGCGTCGGTTGCACTATATAAGTAATATGAATACCTGCCGCCTGCTGCCGATACTGCGCAGGGGTCATGCCCAACTGCCCCGCAGCTTTCTCGTAAACGCGGCTAGGCGATCCATACCCTACTTCATAAATAGCTTCGGTGACGCTGCCGCCTTCGCGCAACTGCTGCTTAAAGCGATCCAGCCGCCGCGCCTCGGCATACTGGCGCGGGGTAATGCCCAGCACCGCGCGAAAGGTCTCTTGCAAATACTGAGGCGCAAAATTAAATTCCTGTCCCAACGCCTCTAGCGAAATTTTGGAGACATTTCCGGTGTGCTCATTCAGGTAATCACAGATAGACTGCACCAGCGCAGCGCGAGGGTTAACGGGTTTTGCGGCGCGCGGCTGGCAGCGTTTACAGGCGCGGTAACCGACGGCTTCGGCGGCTGCCGGCAATACAAAAAACTCGACATTTTCGCGTTTTGGCTGGCGTGAATTGCAGGATGGGCGGCAGTAGATATGGGTGGTACGCACCGCATACACAAATTCGCCATCGGCTTCTTTGCTCCGGGTCTGTACCGCCTGCCATTGCAGGTCTGCTGATTGTCCGTTCAAGGTAAACGCCCTCCCTCTTCCATATCATATTGATCTTATTGTAGGGGCAATCACGCGATGACTCTATCCGTTTCCCCGGCTGCAATTCGGGATGGGGAATACTGAACAGTTCTATCTACCCATATTTCAATTCGCCCAATTTGCGTCATAATGGGTCATTCGGCACTACTTAGCGAGGCGAAGGCCTGCTTGAATAGATCCGTATTTATTCACGG
>JACSRP010000164.1 GCA_014879665.1 Anaerolineae bacterium
CGATCCTGATAGTTGAGCAGTGCGGTGACGCCTGCTTCCCACTCGGAAAGATGCAGCAAATGATCCTGCACCGACCACCCCGCCGCGTCGGTGGGCGAGGTGTACTGCTCCGGGCGCAGCGAGGCGACGAATGTTTGAAGCTCAGCCCACTTTTCGTCAACTTGATTTAGAAATTCAGTAGTTGTCATCATATCCTCCATCGTTGAAGTTTAGTCTACATGCGAATCTGAATGATGCTGTGAAAATATAAACAAAAACGCGGGCTGCCTATCTGGCAAACCCGCGTTTTTTATAGGACGCTGAACAATTTACTCGACCTGAACCTTGACCTTGGTCGGGCCAGTGGTCGAAGGGCGCTCGCCCTCTTCGGCGGCATATTCGGCGCGCTTGGCTTTCATCCGCTCGTCAATATCTTTGGCGGCCTTGTCCAGTGTTTCTGCGGCCACATCCAACAGCACGCGGAAACCGGCGGCAAATTCCTTGCCTGCAACTTTTGCATGATCCTTGAAGGCTTCCGGCAGCAGCGCGTCAATCGCCTTCAGGCTTTCCTCAAACGCTTTGGTCTCATGCTCCACGAATTTATTGAAGGTGTCCTTCTTAACTTCCTCGTTGGAAGTGCTGTTCACTTCAGGATTTTCAGTCATGGTGATCCCTATATTCCTCATTCATAGCCTGATATATACTAATACGGAGGACTCGCCAAAAAGGTTGCAAACTCGTTTCAGCCCCGCGTTCTCCCCGCTTCCGCGCCCTGCAAAAAGGCGATCACCTCGCCCATAAACGCCGGCAGTCGCTCAGCATTCAGCATGAACAAATGCCCGCCGGGATACATTTTTAAGACTGCGCCGGGAATCGCTTCCGCAAGCTGCTGCTGGTGGAAGGGCGGTACCAGCAAATCATCCGGGCTGCCGATGATCAGTGTAGGCATACGAATTTCACCCAGCCGATCCCGCACATCATAGGCTTGCAGCGCCCCCGTCTGAATCTCCCAGCCTTCAAGCGTTTGCCCCAGTGGATCGGGCGGCGCGTTCACCCATTGATCTACAACCTCAGGATCGCGAAACGCCGGCTCATCAGCCAGAAACAGCAGGCCAACCCGATTGATCAGTGGCAGCGGCAGGTCGTGATCGCGCAGCATTCGCATCGTCCTGACGATAAATCCAGATCGACTCTGAAAATCGCCATGTGCCAGCGAAACCACGCTGGTCAAACTGCGCGCGCGCGCCGGAAAATTGAGCGCGAAAGTAGTGGCAATTGCCCCGCCCATCGAAATTCCAGCGATATGCGCGTCTGCCATCCCGGCATCATCCATCGCCGCCGCCAGATCGTCCGCCATATCCGTCATCGTGATCGCCGCGTTCTGGCGCCGGCTGATTGTTTGCCCCGCTCCCTGATTATCCACGATCAGCACCCGAAATCCGGCGCGAGTTAGCATACCCGAAAGTAAATGAGAGAGAATATCCCCGCTGTGCGCGCCCATCCCCGGCGCAATCGCCAGCGGAATCCCATCTTCAGCGCCGGCCACCGTGTAATAAAGCTCAACAGCATCACGTTTTAATGTTGGCATCTGCTTTCGCCTTTCTATATGCAGCCTGAATATCCGGATAGTTGGCCTATTTGACCCGCATCCGCTGCGTCGTAGGGGCATATAACCATCAATCCCTATCCGAAACTGACGATATCTAGAGTGTTAAGTATAATTTGGCTCTACGCAGTGAGGGTAGAACAGGTTGCATCATGAAACTGGTCAATAATCAAATGGCGCGGCGAAAAGCGGAGCAGCAGATTCGTGAAGAAGGCCGCCTGCCGCCCGGCCAATCGTTGACGCTTGATTTTCCGGTGCTGCATGCCGGAGATATTCCTCAATTTGATCCGGCGACATGGAATATGTGTGCTTTCGGCCTCGTAGAACAGTCGCTGTGCTGGAACTGGCAGGAATTTCAGAAGCTGCCAACCATTCAAATCACGGCTGACATCCACTGCGTCACCCGCTGGAGCAAATTCGATATGGTCTGGGAAGGCATCCTGTTCCGCGATTTTGCGGCGCTGGTCGGTGTGAAGCCGGAAGCGAAATACGTGATCGCCCACTGCGACGGCGGCCACAGTACCAACCTGCCGCTGGAAGCCATGTACGGCGATGATGTGCTGCTGGCTTATAAATTCGACGGGGAGTATCTCGCGCCCGAACACGGTTTCCCGCTGCGCACGCTGGTGCCTCAACGCTATTTCTGGAAAAGTGCGAAGTGGCTGCGCGCTATCGAGTTCAGCCCCGTAGATAAACCCGGATTCTGGGAGCAGCGGGGCTATCACAATGACGGCGATCCCTGGCAAGAAGAGCGCACACAGCGCATGAGCTTCTTCTAACCAGCCTACGGGTGCGCCTGAAAACGTCCCCTTCAAATTGACCTGTAGGGACGCGGCATGCCAATTTTCCGCCGCCTTTTAATTCCTATTCCTCAGCTTATTCTTCCGCTGGCCCTACGAATGCTTCCATCGGAATATAGCTGGTTACGAAATTAGAGATCGGGGTCAGAATATGGCCCGCCACCGTATCGTAAACTTCGGTGAGCATCAAGTATCCAGCTGGAGACACCGTCGAATCGTAGCTGCCCACCCACACCAGATAAGTGCCTGCGCCGCCGGGGATGATCTCCACCGCCGGGTCACGCCCTATGCGGTCATCGTTGCAAATGAAGTTGCCTTCGGGATTCTGTACTATCAGCGTTGCATCTACATCGCTGATGAAGAAAATGCGAAATCCTGGCGCCGGCGTTTCATAAATAAAAGCCGTATTCGGCGTCTCTGAAATATGCCCCATGCAGCCGTCCGCCATCAGCATCGCATCCTGATCGCCGCCGCCGCGCACCGTCACAATATACGGGTCTGGCATAAAGCCCTGCGCAATGACGTGTATGCCCGCAGTGGGTGCAGTCGTATCTTGTGCTGAAACTGCCGAAATCGCTAAAACCGCCGCGCAGAGGGTGAACAGTATCTTTTTGATCATCACGCCATTTCCTGAAAAGCGATTATGCGCCATCTCCCTCATCCTGATTTGAGTCAGGGTGAGGGAGATTTACCACAAGAAATTGCAGTCGCTAGCTGTTGGTCGGGTTAAGGTTGGGGTTGGCAGTGACGAACAGCGTGCCATCCACTGTTTCGCCTTGTGTATAAGTGCCAACCCAGATCGTGTAACTTCCAGCTGTCGGGTTAGCGATATCCACCAGCGGACTCAGCGTGCCCACAAAATCGTCATTGCAGGCATAGGAACCGTCTGGTTTTTGCACGATCAGCGTGGTATCGCCGCCGCTGGCAAAGAAGATACGCAGCAGGCTGCCTCCGCCCGTGTAACTAATATTGTAGTTCGGTGTGGCGCTGATGAAGCCGCGGCAGTCCGGCCCGAAGCCCGTGCGCGTGTCAATTGTGCCGCCAACCGACAATGCCTGAGTCAGCGGATCTGGCGTGAAACCGCCGCCAATGGTCGCTGTAATTAAACCATTTGGGCCAACAATGGTGTTGCCGTTACCGCCCGGCTCAGGTGTCGCGTTGGTGTTGCCAAAGACGTTCTGGAAATTGATGCCATTATTGTTCAACGCTGCGCTTGCGGTGGCAGCCACTGCGGTTAGCGTCGGGCCAACATCGCCAACATTGCTTAGCGCGGCGTTTACGGTGGCTGCCGCTGCCGTCAGCGTGGGGGCAAACTGTGCCAGCGGGTCTACAACTGTGTTCGGGGTTGCCGTTGACTGTGTGACCGGCACGTTGGAACCGCCGCCGCCGCCCGCGCCCAGAACCTCGGAAACCAGCGCGCCCGGCATTGAAGCGCCAGTCGTGATCACCAGATAACCGGGGTAATTATTGGTTGAACCAAAAGTCCCTACCCAGAACCGGTAAGTACCGGTTGCGGGGGCTTGAATTTCCACCATCGGGTTGTCGCCAGCGGCGTCGTCGTTACAAACAAACGTGCCATCCGGCTTTTGGACGACCATGGTTGTATCATCCCCTGCATGCATCGCCGCGAAGTAGGCGCGTAGGGTGGGAACTGACTCCGTCAGATCAATTTCAACATCTGGTACATAGAAAATATTGCCCACGCATCCGGAACTCACCGTGCTAGCATCAACATCGCCGCCGCTGAGTATGGTGAGGATGATCGGATCAGGGTAGCCCGGCAGGCTGGCAATCAGATAACTGACCCCGCCTTCCGGATCAAATTCGTTTTGGGCGCTAGCCGTCAATGGAACGGCGAGCAGAACTACAGCGATGCAGGCGAGCAAAATACGTTTGATCATGGCGAATCCTTCTTAATGTTTCACTACAATAGTTCAAACTTCCATTGTAGTCTGGAATTAAAAATACGAAAGTGCCCCGCAGCAGACTGAGAGACGGGGGTACCCCTTAATCTCTGCTCTGCACGCTTTCAAAGAATGCCCAGATTTCGGCAGCAGCATGGATATCATGACTGACTGCGCCCGCCGCAAATGCGCCCGGAAATTCGCTGCCCGGAACCGTATGCCCCCCGCCGAAAATGCCGTAGAAAGCCACGCTTGCCCCATCCTCGCAGTTGCTAAAATTCTGGCGAATCACCCGTGTGCCATCGCCCACATCCTCATCTGGCAGCGCATCCTGCGGCCCGATGAACTGGCAGTCGTTATGCTCTGACCAGTAGCTGGCGCTGCCCATAGCGTCCAGATAAGCATTTCGTACCCCCATCCACGGGATCACAAAATCATCCGTACCCACCAGAAAGATCACCGGTTTAGGCGCTGTGCCGTCACAATCGCTGACAATATACTGCGGCATGGTTGAAGCAATTGAGGCCGCCCCCGCAAAATAATCGGGCAGGAGGCAGGCCAACCGCAGCGCCATCATGCCCCCCATGCTGTAGCCGGTAGCATACACGCGATCCAGATCAACCCTCAGTATCTCATCCAGCGCATCCACAATCCCCCGAATGTACGCAGCATCATCATATAGCGCGCCGGGTCGCCCGTCATTCCACTGCCCATCTACCCCGTCAGGATAGACCATCACGATTCGCTGGCTCTCGCTTAGATCACCCCATCCCGCATAAGTTTCATAATTAGCCCCATCCCCCCCCGCCCCGTGCAGCGCAAATACTACCGGCGCCGCGCCCTCGCCATTGAAATAAGAGATCGGCACGCTCAGCAAAAATGAACGGCTGACACCCCCGCTGTTTGCCCGCACTGTGTAATAGCCCGGCGCAGAAATCCGGCGTGCTGGCGGCGTTGTTTCACCCGTGCTTTCCGGAGTCACCTCCGGCGTGGCTTCCGGTGTCGTTTCCTGTGCTTGTGCCGCCCCCGTGATCGCCAATACCAGAATCAGGATCAGAAATTTTTTCATGCGTCACCTGTATATATACAAATTAAACGCCGCGCCTCTGCAATAGACAGCGTTAGATACCATAATCGCCGCCCTCATTTTCCCCCGTCTCCACGCGAGCCGTTATGCCTATGTGCGGGGTATGGGGAAGGGCTGTTATGCGCAATTTCAGCGTATATCTATTTACTCTTTATGCTATCACTGGCGTTCAATATAGCGTTGATCGGAGGTAACTTCAGTTTCGGATGGCTATTTGTGTAGGCTAAATTACCCTGTAGACCCTCCCCTGCTGCGCTTAGTCTCTCCTCAGTTATGTACGGAGAGGGGAACGAGAGGTGAGGTTTTCCTCGTGGTGTGAGGCCGCTTTTCAGCCGCCCGCGCTGTCCTTCACCCGTTCTACCCGTTCACCCGGTACATCGCCGTGAAATCTTCCCGGTCACGGGTTTTGCGCGGCGCTAGCAGCTCGCATTCAACATCTTCCTTGACCTGTTCATAGGTGGCGGCGCTCAGCAAAATTTCCCCCCGCGCGGCATTTTCTTGCAGCAGTCGCGCCACGTCCCACGCCTCGCCAATGGCCGAAAACTCCCGCCGCTCTACGCCGCCAACATTGCCTAAAACCGCCGATCCGGTATGAATGCCGATCCCAAATTGCAACCGCTGTGCCTCTGGCAGGCGTTCATGCAGTGCCTGCACTTCGTGGCGCATCAGCAGCGCGGCGCGCACCGCGCGCAAAGCATGATCGGTCTGCGAATTG
>JACSRP010000145.1 GCA_014879665.1 Anaerolineae bacterium
GCATCGGCGGCGGCATAGGGCGCGGCGCGTTCTATCGGCACCTGATCCATGGTGATCTGCTTTTTGCCGGTGCCGATCAGCTCTTTAATTTCGGTCATCATAACGTGCAGGAGGCGACCAGACAGCCGTTTGAGACCAAAGGTGGGACTGATCGGATCGCGCACACCTTCGGCAAGCATGGTGTCAAAGGTGATCGGCGTGACTTCCAGCCCATGCTGATTGAGCACGATGGCATCGTAACTGGCGTTATGCGCGGCTTTGGGGATGGTTGGGTTGGTCAAGGCAGGGCGAATGGCGGATAAAACGCTTTCAAGGGGAAGTTGCTGCCCTTCCTGATGACCAACCGGGATGTAATAGCCGATTTCGCCGTCTGTCGAAAGAGAAATGCCGACCAGATCGGCACGCATCTGGTCGGTGCTGGTGGTCTCTGTGTCAAAGGCGATCAGCCCGGCGTTATTCAGTACGCTGACCAGCGCATCGAGCGCCGCCTGATCCTGAACGATGACGGTAGGGAAAAGCGCCGGCGTTTCGGGAATCGGCGGGGCTTCAACCTGATCACCGAACAGCGATAACTGGGTAGAACCATTGGCTTTGCCCGGAACGGTAATTTCTACGGGTGCGGAATTGAGTTTTTCAATCAGCTTGATCAGACTGGTGAATTCCAGCATCTGGAAGAGGTCGAGCAGTTTTTCGCTGTTCCGCTCGCCCACGGCGCAGGCTTCCAGATCGAAATTCATGGGCAGATCGCGCTGAATGGTGGCGAGGCGCTTGCTGACAAACGCCAGATCGCGGCCATCTTCCAGCTTTTTGCGGACACCGTCTTTTAATTTGTCGAGGTTCTGATACAGGTTTTCAATCGTGCCATATTCTTTGAGCAGCGTGGTTGCGCCTTTTCTGCCGATGCCGGGGACGCCGGGGATGTTGTCGCTGCTATCGCCTTCTAGCGCCTTGAGATCGATCAGCTGCAGCGGTTCTAACTCATATTTTTCACGGAATTTAGGAATATCGTAGGTTTCATCTGGCGCGCCAGCCTGCGGAATATACAGGCGCACGCGGGTGCGTTCGGAAAGCAGTTGCAACATATCGCGGTCGCCAGAAAAGACCACGCTATTCGCGCCCTCAGCTTCGGCTTGCAGGGTGGCGGTGCCGATCAGATCATCGGCTTCCTGACCGGGCATCATCAAAACGGGGATGCCGAAAGCGGCGATAATATCGCGGATGGTGGGTAACTGGACTTCGAAGTCTTCCGGCGACGATTCGCGGTGTGCTTTGTACTGCGGATAGTATTCTTCGCGCCCGCCCAACCCGGCATCGAAGGCAACCGCCATGTAATCAGGCTGTTCTTTATCCAGCACGTCAAAAATGGTACGGGTAAATCCGTAGATGGCGCTGGTGATGATACCGGTGCTGGTCATTAGCGGCCTGCCGGTATTGGCATAATAATGCCGGTAAGCCAGCGCGTGACCGTCTAGTAAATAGAACAGCGGTCGAGAAGACATCGGCACGCCTCTCTTTTTCGTAAGTTATCGAAGGTTGTATGCGAACACGTGAGCTATTATAGCGCGTTTACAGCATCCGCTCAAAGTTGATGAACTGTTGTATTTCATCCATGTCAAGCGAGCGCCCCGGCGTGACGACCAGATAGCTGTCTGCCCATAGGTCATTTGCATCGAGCGTCTTATTCTGTGCCGATGCGATGTGGGCTGATCGGCGCTTTAACTCGCGGATGATGTGATTGGGCGTGATTTCTCCGGGAACATCAGCCAGCAGATAGACATAGTCATCGGCGGCGCGAAGTTCACGCACGCGCCACGCCTGCTCTCGAAGCTGCACGCTCATGCCGCTGACGATGGCCTGTGCTGTTTGGCGGGGCAGTTGATTTTCAGAGTTGCGCAGAATCCAGACATAGGCGAAGGGGCTGCGGGCGATATTATCTTCGATGACGGCAAGACTACCCGTGCTATCCAGCGTAGAGGCGCCATCAAGCGTTTGCTGCGCTGCTTCGAAAGCTTGTAGATCGGTGGGGACTTCAGGCACAGATTGCAGCGCGCCGATCAGCCGTTTTCCCTGCTGGCGAATATCGCGCAGCTGCGTTTCGCCAGCAAAAATGAGCGTCAGCGTCAGGTTATCTACGGTGCGGCGAGAGTAGACCATGTAGTCTTTGCCGCTGGCCGGAAGATTGACGAAGCGGATGCGGGAAACCTCTTCTTTCGCATCCCAATCATCGCCAAGAACTTCGCGCAGTTCGGTCATTTCTTCGCGCGGCATACGTCCCGCATAGGCGACAATCTCGCTTGACCGGCTGAGCAGGGTAGCATCGGCGGTCAGTTCTAGCGAAACATCCGTCAGGCTAAGCGCCAACTGCGCGACGTAGGGGTCATCAATATGCGTGGTCTCTAAAGGTGGCGGCTCATCACCAACCGGCGTAAAGGCGAAAGTTGCCATCCGCTCGAATTCAGTGTCATAACCGGGGATGCGCGGCGGTTCGCGGGTGATGGCATCTGCGTTAGTAGGTTCTTCTGTCGCCTGTGATGCTGCTGCGATGGTGGCCTGACCCCACGAGGTGTCCATTTCAGGAATACTGGACGGCGCCTCGTCACTTTCATCATCCCATGCCAGCGCGTCTACTGTGGCGGCGATATCTTCTACATAATCCTCAGAAGCATCGCTGAAATCTTTATCCGCGTGCAGCTCTTCGGGGGCGGGATCTTCTGGTAGTCCCCAGTCAGCAGGGACTAATTCTGGTTCTTCATCGTCTCCGGAAACCTCGTACATCTCGGTTTCAAGACTGCTGAGATCATCCGGTATCTGCTGCGAGCGCGAGGGAATGGTGGTCTGATCATAGAAATCATCAGCATCTTCGTCTTCAGCGAGCAGCGCATCAAAATCAAATTCATCTTCCGCCGCAGCTTCAAATTCAGCTTCAAGCGGGGCTTCGCTGAAGATGTCTTCGAAGTCGGCTGTTTCGGTTATATCATTGGTTACAGCAGCGGCCCCGATGCTTGCTGCGGGCATCTCAGGCAGCGTTTCTGGCGCTGAGTCTTGAACGTTGTTTTCTGCGGCGATAGAGGCCAGCAGATCTTGAATATCAGGGTCTTCTTCAGAAAGCCATGAGGGCGGCGCCTGAATTTTGGGGCGATACGCCGGTAGTTCCCGTTCGATGCTGTCTAAGAGGTCATTGATTGAGAACGAGTCGGAATCCGGCGAGATATCTTCAGCCTTCTCCAAGATGAACTTAGCAGGCGTCGATTCGCCGGGGGTGTCATCTATCGCTGCCAGCGAGTCGAAGTCAAACTCCACCCGCTCATCGGGAAAAGAGGCAGGCCGCGGGGCGATACCCAGATCAGATTCGATAGCCGATAGAAAATCATCGTCATCAAAATCTGCGCGGAGATCATCCAGCGTTGGCGCATCTTCCGGTTCTTCGGCAACCTCTTCACCGCGAAGGATGGACAGCACATTCTGAAAGCCGCTATCGTTCACGCCGGTGATCAGATCGCCAACCGTGCCGCTGTCTTCGAAAGAGGGCGGCGGCGGCTCATCGGCTGCAAGTCGCTCAGCCAGATCATCTTCAGGGGGCAGTTCAACCTTAGGAATTTCGGTGGTACGTTTGCGCTCAATTTGCTCAACCAGCGAGTCCATTCCGGTTGCCAGCGTAAATTCAATAAACTGCTGGCGCGCAGGAAGCGGCTTACGTTCTTCACCGGTACGCATAGAATCGACGAGGTTATCAAATTTATCGCGCGGGCGATCGCTTGTTTCTGGCGAACCTTCAATGGCCGTTAGTACATCATCGAAACTGTCATCGGCATGTTCATCAAAATTTTCGTTATCAGCGAGATCATCGAATAGAGCATCTTCTTCGTTTGGCTCGACCCAATGTTCAAAATCGGCAAACAGGCTGGATGGGTCAACGCTAGCTGGCTCTGCCGCCCCGGCATCATCAAAAAGCGCAGATACATCTACAACGTCTTCCTGCTCATCCTGAAAATACGGATCATAGTCAGAGTCGACAGTTCCAGAACGCGGCGGCATTTCCACATCGTTTGGCTGCGGGCGGGTTTTGGGCAGTACGTCAGTTTTCTTCTGTTCAATTACGCGGGTGAGCAGGCCAGATCGCCCGGATTCCGGGTCTTGCGAGAGGGCAATCGTCCCCGGCTTGCGGGTTGCCATGATCTGTTCGATCAGCGGAATTACTTCGCGGGCGGTAAAACGTGCTTCTACGCTGCCCTGAAGTTTGAGCGCTGTTATGACAGGATCGGGCGTTAAGGGTGTGGCGATGATCGGGATTTCGGCCTGTGTATCTCGCAGCAGCAGCGCTATTTCATCGCCGCTGGCGGAAGGCATTTCGAAATCAATGATCGCTAAATCTTGAGGATGCGCGATGAGATATTCAATCGCTGAATCGACTATCGTGAACGGATGGACTTCAAAAGTCCCGGTGCGTTCAAGCGCCTGCTTCACAGAGACGGCAAAGGCGAGTTGGCGGTGAATCAGCAGTATCGTCGTTGGCATAACAAAATTATAACGCCGGTTATATGTTAGGCACAAGCATTTATACGGCTGTAATGATTAATTCATCACAGCCGCACAGTGCAGCTTCTTCTACAACGGCGGGTTGACCACAATATTCACGGAACCCGAATTGTTCACTTTGGTTATTTCTGCGACCTGATTGAAGGCGTCGGCCACGGCAACTACGGTAAATGTACCGACGGTATCGAAGGTCAGGTTGCCATTCAGGACAATGCTTTCATTCGGCAGCAGGTTGGCGACCACACCGATGGGCTGGGCAGCGCCAACGCCCTGAATTTGCAATGTCGTGGTGAACTGCGATGCCGCAGACTGGCCGGTGTTGGTGATGGTGATGGAGAATGTGGTGGTAGTGGGTGTGCTGCCAGGCCCGAGATTGATCGCGTTCGGGCCGACAATACTGGTGACCACCAGATCGGGCAGGCCGGGCGTTGCTGTCAGCGTAGGCGGTACTGGCGTCAGCGTTAGCGTATTCGTCGGCGGAATTGGCGTGTCAGTTGCTGTTGGCGCGCTGCTGGTCGGGGTGGGCGGCGAAGGCACCACGGGAATGAGCGTGCAGTTTCCGAAAACAGTGGTGAAAGCCGAAGCCACCCAGCCAATCGAAACGGCGTTCACTCGCACCTGCCACCAATCATTCGCGGCGGTACGCCCGACAATAGGCACGACTGAACCAGCCGCCAGTGTGGTGATCAGCGGGAAATTCGTGCTCGGCCCGGTGCGAACATTCAGGCCAACATTCACCAGCGCGCGGCAGGTGGGATCGTTGGGATTAATCGAAGGGATCGGCTGTGGCGGAAGCGTTGCTGTGACCTGTGCTTGACTTTGACGGACATTGATTTCAATGATAGCCGGGTCACTGGAAACGTTGTTGCGGAAGGCAGTTGCCGTGAGCTGCACCACGCCAACCTGCTGCGGGGTGAAATCCAGCAGGGCGTTCAAATTCGTGCTGCCATTCGGCGATTCGGATTGAACGCTGTCTACAACCTGCCCGCTGATAGAGAGAGTCACGCGAGTGATGCCGACTTGATCGGTGGCATTCACGCTGATGAGAACTGTAGACCCGACGGTATATTCAGCGCCGTTTGGCGGTGAAATGATGGTGATAGTCGGCCTTTGATTGGCCTGCTGCGTGGCTGTTGCCGCCTGCATGGCATCATACTGGGCTTGCGTGACCAGATTGCAGGCGCTGAGGGCAACCAATACGATGGACGCGCCCAAAAGTAATACTGGCACGCTGAGTAATCGTTTGATTCCGGGTCGCATCGCGAAGTCCTTTATGCTGCGTTGCAGGTGGACACACATAGACCGCATTCTAACATATCGTCTTTGATTACACCTAAAAATTGTGTGGCAAATAAAAAAGGGTGCATCAAGCACCCTGTGACGCCAAGCAAAAACGCTGCTTCAGGGAAGCGGCTCTTTATAGATGACGTACTTGCCCATCGGATCGCCCTTGCCAATGCAGGCAGACATATCTACCTTGAATTCGCGGCCACCGGAAAGCCAGCGTAAGCCTTCCTGCAGCAGCCCTTGACCCATGAAACACACGGGGCGATCAACTTTACGTTCCCAGCACATCGGGCAGCGCTCAAGGGTATAAATGACCTTGTCGCTGCCTTCTTCGTATACATTGGAAATTTGATCTGAAAATTGGGTGAAAATGTTTGCCATGGCGGGAACGCCGACGCGCAGTTTGGCATTCAGCGGCAGCACTTTGAAGGCCAGATCGCCTACACCAGCCAGAGCGCCGAATGAACGCAAGCCGCCGGCAAAGATGGAGCGGCCAGCGCGTAAGGCAAGGCCGCGACCACCACGTGGGCCAAACATATCTTCTAGTGCGATATTCAGGGCTGTGAAGTCACTAAAGTCAAACTGTTTTTCGAGATTATCAGGCGGCGGGTTGTCTAAATACTGGTTCAGCCCCGCAAGCGTGAGAATGGCATTTAACCCATTTCGCCCCATCACCTCTTCCATCGCGTCGATGGTCAGACGTGCGAATTTGTTGGGATAGTAATACCCGCTTTTCTGCGGTGGCATAAGCCATGTCCTCCGGTTGTGCTGGCAGTATGCACATTGATTGTGCTGCCAGTGATGAATTAAGCCGAATGCTGCGTAACGATTTCAGTATACGCTATATAGTGCCTTGTCCCAACTTAAGACGCTGACAAAGGCTTAAGGAATCCAGAATACCTAACCGATATTATGCAGATTATCCGTGAAACAAAAAAGGATGCTGCTCGTTTTGCATCCTTTTAAAATTGCATCAGGGTTATCCTGCAATCACAATCAAAGGATCATGCTTAAAGTCGGGAACGCCTGCGGTTTGCAGCCTGCCCTGCATGCTCCACGGGCCAGTCCATGTAATTTCGACATCTGCGAGTTTGCCCTGCCAATCTCCAGAATCTTCGAAAAAGACCAGCTTGTTTTGTGGGGTGCGTCCGCGCCATTTGCCCTTATGCTGCCCTTCAACCAGCACTTGCACGGTCTGCCCAAGGGAGTGACTGTTGATCTCAGCGATAATTTGCGCCTGCAAATCATCAAGCACCTGCAACCGGCGCTCTTTCTCTTCTTCGGGAACATCATCCAGCATACGACGCTCACTAACCGTATTCGGGCGTGGGCTGTAGCGCGCCAGATGCACCTTGTCTAGCTTGAGTTCTGCCATCATATTGTAGGTGCTCTGGAATTGTTCTTCCGTTTCCCCGCAGAAGCCGACGATGATATCGGTGTGAATGGCGACATTGGGAATACGCTCGCGAATACGCTGAATCAGTGCGCGGTACTGATCAACGGTATAGCCGCGTTTCATTGTTTCCAGTACCGTATCGTCCCCGGCCTGAACGGCCACCTCAATATGCGGCATCACGCGGGGCAGTTCAGCCACAGTATCCAGCAGCTTATCGGTCATCCAGTTGGGATGGCTGGTCAGAAAACGGATACGCTCGATGCCGATCTCTTCAGCTACGTCGTGAACGATACGCAGCAAGTCGGATAGATCCGGGCCATCGGGAACATCCTTGCCATAGCGGTCTACAATTTGCCCCAGCAGCGTCACTTCTTTGACACCCTGATTGCCCAAGCTGCGCACATGACCGACGATTTCGCCAACGCTGCGGCTGCGTTCAATGCCACGCCGGAAGGGGATGACGCAGAAGGTGCAGGCATGGGAGCAGCCATAGACGACCGGCACATGCGCGCTGATCAGCTTGTTTTGCTCGTGCAGCGGCAGGATTAGATCGCCATCCTGAACCTGATCCCGGCGGGTTCGCAGGGCGGATTCGATGGAGATAACTTCTGCTTCGCCCATACGGGTTTTCAGGAAATCTACCATCGGCGCGGGTTCGGAAGGTGCCATGAAAACATCAACGAAGGGCAGTCGTTTGCGGAGCGCAACCGGATCACGCACACCGACCATGCAGCCCATCACGCCGACCACTTTTTGCGGCTGCGTCTTCTTTAGATCGCGTAGGCGGTACAACCGCTCCAACGCGCGATCTTCAGCCTGCTGGCGCACCACACAGGTGTTAACGACCAGAATATCGGCGTCGTCAGCGGCTTCTGCCGCAGAGTGCCCTAAGCGTTCAAGTTCAGAAGCCAACCGCTGCGAATCCGCAGTGTTCATCTGGCAGCCGAACGTCCAGATATGATATTGCATTTCCAATTACCAGAATGACTACAGTTGCGGCGTATTGTAAAGTCAGCCGCGGGTAACGTCAATTTTGAAAGAGGATCACTCGCAGGGGATGGCCTCAAGAATCAGGCCGCTGAAAGGGAGATTGCTGGTCGGATATTTCATGCTCAAGGTGATGATATTCTTTTCCAACCAGACGGCATCAGTCACCTCAATATTGATTGCCCCTATGTGTTCGAGATCGCAAATATGCTGATGGTTGATCTGGATGGAGACTCCGGCGGGCAGCTTTTCGGCACGAAGCCAGTACCCGACGCAAACTTCCAGAGGGTCTAGCCAGAAACTGCGCGTGAAAAGGGTAGGGGCGGGGTGTGGCTGGCCGGTATTGTAATCCCGATCCCAATCAGCATTGAGTTCAATGCGAAAGACAGCAGTCATAATATTCACTGAATATGTTTCGAAGTACACAGATTACCAATTCTGCCAGTAGGTGAACATGGTTAATTCTGGCAGAATTGGCCTCTGCGCGTTTCAAAAAGTCCCCGAACCCACCCTCGTACAGTGCTTGCAGGTCAGCGCGTGGTGATGCATTTTGCAATGTGCCATTGTGAAAGCATTTAAGCGATTTACACGGTACTGGGCTGCCCTGTAGTGGTTAGGCGCTGCCCCCCGCCCTAGATCGTTCCGGCGTATCCCCGCCAGGATGGGTTTCGCTCGCCCCTGCCTGCGCTGTACTACCGACTTTTATTTGTTTGCTCAGGGCAGACACATTGGTCTACCCCAAGGCTATTCAACCAGATCTATGATCCAGTTCAGCCGCTGAATTTCTGTGTCCAGCAGGCGATACTGCTGCGACAGAGTATCTACTTGCTGAATGACTGCGCCAACATCAATTGTGACCACCTCACGAATTTCGGCCAGCCCATAACGATGCTGTTTGTCTGAAGCCTGCTTGATCACGCCTTGTAACGCTGTACGCTGAAGCATGAGCGTATCACGATCTGCAAGCGCATCCGTGAGGGTGCGGTCATCATCAAAACGTGTTTGCGAATTGGTACGGTTGATCTGCTTGATCAGCAGATTAAGCTGCTTCAAGGTGCGATCCAGTTCTGCGAGTAGTTCGGCAGGATTTTCGGCAGGCGCATCCCCTTCTTGAATACGGACAACGTTGCCTAACCGCGTGCGTATTTGCTCGATGCGTTTATTAATATCGGCGCGCAAAATCAGCGCTTCTGCTAATATCATGTCTAGACCTTTATGAACCGTTATAGACCTTAATAGTCTAGAGATAATTGGCGGGGTTGTCAAGTGCGCTGACGGGGTATTTGCGCGAACATTCGCCTGCGACCAGAATATAGGTCTGAACAGAATACCAATATAACGAGAGCAGCATGAAACAGATTATCCCTGGACTTTTTACATTTACATCCCTGCTTATCGGGCGGGTTTATGCAATTGAAGACCCTGATGGCCTCACAATCATTGACGCAAGCATGACTGCTGCCGCGCCGAAAATTTTACGCCAGATTCAGGAAGGCGGGCGGGCGGGTAGTGTGCGCCGGATCATCATCACCCATGCGCACCCAGATCACGTTCAAGGATTACCAGAATTGAAGCGCGTAACTGGCGCAGAAGTGATTGCCTCATATGTTGAGCGCCCCTATGTGGAAGGCAAACTGCCGGTGCCAACCCCGCCCAAAGAGGCGCTGCGAGGATTAGACCGGCTGATGGCCTCGCCTCCAAAAACGATGCCCGGCACGCCGGTAGATCGGGAAGTAGGCGATGGCGATATGATCGCCGAGGCATTTGGTGGCTTGCGAGTGATCTTCACGCCCGGCCACAGTCCCGGCCATATCAGCCTATGGCAGCCGGAAAAACGGGTGTTGATCACCGGCGATGTAATGATGCACCCGCCGCTGTTCGGGCTGCGACTGCCTTTTGCCGCATTTACAACTGATATGGACGAAAATCGGCGTTCGGTGAAGCGCGTCGCTGCGCTGAAACCGGAGGTGGTTTGCTTCGGGCATGGAAAGCCGCTGTTGAAAGATGCGGCCAGCATGCTAGAGGCTTTTGCGGGCAAGGTGACGCCTGGCTCACAGGATTAACGAGAAAAGCACATTCGCGATAAAATTTAACCGTTGAATCTGCGCGCCGAATGAAGTGCTGCTGTTGATGAATTCATTCGATTTCACTATTGGTGCGATACGGGCAACTGCTATCGCGCGACTTCGCGAGCTATCGTTGACACCCACGCCGGCGCTGGACTGCGATTTGCTGCTGGCAGAAGTGACAGGCTTTGATCGCGCTTATTTGCTGGCGCACGGCGACTCTCTGCTCAGTGAAGCGCAAGCCGCGTATTTTGGGGAATATCTGGAACGGGCGGCAGGGGGTGAACCTATCGCCTATATTCTGGGCAGGCGCAGCTTTTACGATCTGGAATTTGTCGTCACGCCAGACGTACTGATTCCCCGCCCTGAAACTGAACTGCTGCTGGAGCAGGCGCTGCGATGGACGGAAATACGGGGGGTTGTGACTGCGGCCGATGTTGGCACTGGAAGCGGCGCATTGGCGGTAACTTTTGCGTTTCATCGGCCTTTAACCAGAGTGATCGCCATTGATCAGAGCGAGGCGGCACTTAAAGTTGCTATGCACAATGCGGCGAAGAACGGCCTAGCCGATAGAGTTCATTTTTTGCAGGGCGATTTGCTCGAACCGGTACAAGCGATGGGTATGAAGCTCAATCTGGTGATGGCGAATTTGCCCTATATTCCCACTGTAGAGGCACGTTCGCTGCCAGTCAGCTGTTATGAGCCGATGCTGGCGCTGGACGGCGGCGCTGATGGACTTGATCTGATCCGGCGGCTGCTGATTCAATTGAATCACGTTTGCGCGCCGCAGTTCCTGGCGCTGCTGGAATTTGGCGCGGGGCAGGGTGAGGCGATTTTAGAATTAGCGCGACAATCTGTGCCAGAAGCAATTGCTGAAATTTTATATGACTACGCTGGACATGATCGGATTTTAAGGGTGGAGAATAATTAAAATACCCGCTCACCGATCACGGCGGTTTTGGAAGGCGTAAGGGTAGAAATCTGCCCATCGGCCATGCGCGCGCCCAAGATCAGGCATTCGCTCATGAATCCGGCGATATTTTTGGGCGCAAAGTTGACCACTGCCACTACTTGCCTGCCGATTAACTCCGCTTTGGGATAGCTGGTGATTTGCGCTGATGACCATCTAGAGCCGATCTCGTCTCCGAAAAACACCTGCACTTTATAGGATGGGTTGCGCGCGCGGGGAAAATCTTCAACCGCGACAATTTCACCAACACGAATGTCTACCCTGTCGAAATCATCATAGGTGATGGTCATTTGTTCAGTCCTGACTTAGGCGATCACACCGGCGGAGCGTAACGCGATAATTTCTTCTTCCGTGCAGCCAATATTTTGTAAAACGCTGTCCGTATCTGCGCCCATCATCGGCGGCGGAGCAGGCTCCATATCCGGGGGCATGCCGTCCAGATGGATCGGGCTGCGAAGCCGCACATTTCCCTGATCATCGAAGGCCAGCACGCCGCGGGTCTGAAGGTGAGCATCGTTCAGGGCTTGCTCTGGCGCTAACACCCGTGAGAAGCAGCAGTCGGCGGGTTCGAGCAGCGCGGCCCACTCAGATGCGGTTTTCCCGGCGAACAGCGTCTTGAGCTGGGCAGTTATCTCTGGTTGGCGCTCCGGCAGGAGATAGCCTTCGATAAGATCGGCACGTTCCACCGCAAGGCAAAAGCGCTCCCAGAATTTCGGCTCCAGCGCGGCCAGTGCCACCGGTTGCCCACCGGCAGCGAGATACACGTTATAGCAGGCCTGCTTGCCGGTGAGCGCGCCGCCGATAAACGGGGAAGCCACTGCCGCAGCTTCGGCAAATTGAACGATCCCCTGCGGGACAGCGGCATCAAATAACCCTGCATCCACAAAGCCGCCTTTGCCGGTGCGCTCTCGCCGGAAAAGTGCCGCCAGAATGCCAGAAAGCGCCACATACGCCCCGCCAATATCGGCCATTTGCGCGCCCGCAGGCTGCGGCATGTTCGCCGCGCCAATCACGCCAGCAATTGCAGCATAGTTCAGATCGTGACCGGATTTCATGGCATACGTGCCGGTGCTGCCCCAGCCCGAAAGGGCGCAGTACACCAGCCGTGAATTTTCTGCGGCCAGCTTTTCATAATCGCAGCCCAGCCGCGCCATCACGCCGGGGCGGAAACTTTCAACCAGCACATCTGCCGTTTTAGCGAGACGGCGCAGCAGTTGAACGCCTTCAGGCTGCTTCAAATCAATTACAATGCTTCGCTTGCCGTGGTTGGTAGCGTGAAAGATCACGCCGGTATGATCGGCAGTGTAGGGCGGCATGGCCCGTGCATAATCGCCGCCGTCAGGCGCTTCAACTTTAATGATTTCTGCGCCTAGCTCAGCCAGCATCAAGGTTAAGACCCCACCCGGCAGCAGCCGGGTGAGGTCGAGGACGCGAATTTCTGAAAGCGGGGATGAATTAATCAATTGATATTCGTGGTTAGCCGCCAGCAGGCCGGATCAAGAGACGGGTTCCCAGCGGCACATTGCGCGCAGTTGCCATCGTCAGATCATTCAAATCCAGCACCCGCTGAAGTGAAACGCCATACACAATCGCAATGCCGCTGAGCGTGTCGCCAAACTGCACGGCATGATACTGCGCGCCGCTCGCGTCAGCTGGTTGGCGAGTGGGCAGCGATGCGGTTGGCCGCGGCGTGGGCTGTTCACCGCCGCCTGTTTGCGTACCTGCTCCGGTTGATCCGGCGGGCGAACTGCCACCTGGCCCGCCCACATACAACAGGGCATTATCGAACCAGCGATTGTTGAAATCGCTAGGCCATGATTGCCCGGTGAAAATCCAAAAAGTGACCATGGTGCCATTAGCAGTTGCGTTGACCGCTGCTTCTCCCCAGTGATCGTGAGGCGCGATGGCTGCCCCCCAGATGATCGCTGGATCGTAGGGATTGGTGCCGCCATTGGGATCAATGCCGACGCGCACATAGACTCCTGAATCTGGAGATGAGCCGCAGGGAAAGCCGACAAACTGGTTTTCAGCGTTACGCGAATTACAGGTTTGTACCCATGCCTGAACGCTGCCTACCAGATTGGCGTTCGCGGGCACCGCGACCTGCTGGTATACCCCGGCGTTCCAGGTCACAAAACCGCCGTTCAGGTTCAGCGAACACGGCGCAGAAAGCACCTGCGGGGCGGTGCAGTGGGGAAATGCGAAGAGATGATCAGCGCGATTTTCCCAGATCTGGCCGGTTGGCCCATCCTGTACGAACAACGGCCATGCCGCCGGAGTGTTCAAATCAGAACGACCCCGATTAGCGTATGGCCCCTCAAATCCCGGGTCTTGCAGTAGATTGATCGGCTGGGCAAACGCCGGGAGACCCAGCGCCAGTAATACCAGTGATGAAATCAAGATCAGCGTTAATTTTTTCATTGCAAACCTCTAACCAAACGAACGTTTACTGAAAAGCGGGCAGCAGCAGCGGTTGACCACCCGATTGCGCATACCAGTAGGGCTGCCAGCCGATGCCGAACATCTCGACCAGTATATCTTTTTTGTAGGGCTGCACAGAATGTTCCTCAACCGTGACGGCGACGCGCGCCCACTTTTCATTGACCGCGGCCATATCTGCATTGAATTTCTGCTGCAATTCCTCAATCTCTTCATTAATCTGCTGGATATGAAGCTGATTCATATCCATTTTACCCTGCGTACGTTGTTTCCAGTATTCAGCCATATTCATGCGCGACAGCGTAAAGGCGGTTCGCCCTTGCATCAGGCCGAGAATCGCTTCGCCCGTGGTAAAGGTTTTCATGCGTTTGTTGGTCTGAAGCTCCGCCTGTGAACTGCTGAAAGAGGTCTGATAGCGCTGCATCTTGTCGGACAGCCTATCCAATAGATCTTCATATTTTTTGCCCACTGCATCGGCGTCAGCATCGCGGCGCTCACGGGCGACCTGCTGAACCAGCACGCGAAATTCGCTCAAATCGCCATCTGCCGCGCCATATATCCCCAACGTGGAATTGAAGGGGATGTTCAGCCGCGCGGTGGCATACAGCAGATCCACCATTTCGCGGCGCAGCGCTGCCAATCGCTTGAGATCGGCCATATGCGATGGGACTTCTCCAAACAGGCTTTGCGGGAGCGGATCGGAACCAACAGCGCGCGTATCGAGAGGCGGCGTGGCATAATCCTGCCAGTGAAGGATGCCAACGCGCTCCAGATTTGGAATTTGATAGGTGAACAGGCGCACTGTGAAAGTGCCGCTTTTGCGATCTTGAAAGCGAACTGCCGTCTGTCCGAGCAGGACTGGCATATAGGCCAGCGTTACACCGTTCAGCGCAGACGCGCTAAAGCCGGTGCGCTGCTGCCATGCGCCCAGGGCTTGCCCCGCCGCTAATACGGGAGGAATGAAATACTGCGGCACGTCGGGGTTGAGCGCCGGGCGTTCTATGGCCAGCCCGTTATTTGCTGACTGTGCGGGTGAGATCGCACTCGCTTGTTGAATCTGTGCCGATACCGGCGGCGATGAGGGGATGATGGGCGCAGGCTGCGGTGGCACTTCCGGCGGGGCGGGGAGAGCTTCTTCAGGAAGGGTGGGCGGCGCAGCGGCGGCGCTTTGCTGGCGGTAGTAAGCTGCCTGAGCGGCGAAATTGGCGGCGGGCTGCGAGTCGCTGACGTAAGTTGGCGGCGGGGGGGGCGGCGGTTGGGTATTTGCCAGCGATGCTGCGCGCTGTTCCCGCATCAAAGTTTGAATGTGTTGTTTGGTCAGCGGCCCGCGCAGATAGCTCATGGTCTGTCGGGTTTTGAAGATATACGGGCTGTTCTGGTCGTGTATATCACTAAGGATAAAGGTTCGTGGCTCAAGATCGGAAATCAGCGAGTCCAACGCCCTGAGATTGACCTCATCGTTGGCACTGGACATGGATTGAAGTCCGGCCATCAGGCGCTGCTTATCGTTATCGGTGTTCAGTCGCCCGATGAACCATGTGCCGGTGTTGCTCAGGCCTTTATAGTCCAGATCGCCGGGGTTTTGCGTCGCCAGTATCAGGCCAAGCCCGAACGCGCGCGCCTGTTTAAGCAGGCGCAACAGCGGCGTTTTGGTGGGCGGATTGAACGGGTAGGGCGGGAAGTAGCCGAACATTTCGTCAATGTAGAGCAGGGCGCGCAGGCTGGTGGTGCCGCTGAGGGTTCGCATCCAGCTGATCACGTTTTCGAGCAGCAGCGTCATCACAAATTGGCGTTCGGCTTCGCTCAAATGCGCGAGATACAAAATAGACACGCGCGGGCGGCCATCGCTCTGGTACAGCATTTTTTGAATATCCAGCGGTTCGCCGCTTAGCCACGCCTGAAAGGATGGAGCCGCCAGAATATTATTCAGTTCGGCGGCCAGCTTGGATCGTTGTTTCCCCGAAAGATACTCGTCTAGGGGGAACACGCCCAACTGCTGAAAAGGCGGTTCTTGCACCTGCTTCACGATGTCTTGCAGGGTCAAGTTTTTGCCCCGTGACCATGCGTACTCGAAGATGTTGGAGAGCAGAACATGTTCTTTGTCCTGCACTGGCGCGGCGTCTCGCCCGATCAAGCCGAGCAGTGCCGTCACAACCCCGCTGATCTCTTCACGATGTTCTTCTGCGTTGCTTTGCCAATCGTCTTTAGGCGCTTTGAGTGAGGCCAGAATGCTGACCGGCAGCCCGGCATCTGAACCGGGCGTGTAAATGCTGACTTGAGCCGCATGTTTTAACCACAGCAGACGCTCTGGAGCAATACCCCAATTGTTCAATTCGTCGCGCCATCCACGCGCCGTTTTTGCCGCAAATTGGGGAATATCCAGATTGGCGCGGCGGGCGTCATCCACGTTCACCCATGGCTCAAAATCAGCCGGCTGCAAATTCGGAAAATTGAGCGCCAGATTCGTGATATCGCCTTTGGGATCGATCACGATGGCCGGAATATTATCCAGTGCGGCTTCTTCCAGCAGGTTCAGGCATAGGCCGGTCTTACCGCTGCCAGTCATGCCCACCACGATGGCGTGGGTGGTCAAATGACGGGAGTCATAATAGACGATATTGTTCGTCAGCGTTTTCGCAGTCGGGTTGAACTGGCGACCTAGATAAAATGTGGTTGGCGCTTCGATAAAAGACATATTTGCAGTTCCCTTACGTTCCAGTGACGCGCATTAGCTGCAAGTGAGATTTGACGGAATGACGGCTTCTTGCCAGCGGCGGTGAAACTCATCCAGATAAATGCCGGCAAGCAGTGGATCTGAGATGATGATCAAGTTCTCATCGTTTGAATTGGCTGCATTGTTTGAGAAGTTGAACGAACCAAGCGCAACGGTTGTTTCGTCAATGATAAACACCTTGTGATGCAGCACAAATGAGTTTCCGTCCTGACGCACATCCAGCCCGGCGCAAAAAAGCGGCGGCATGGCTGAATGCTGGGTGGTGCTGCCGGTGGTTTCGAAAATTCCCTCCACCGAAACACCGCGCGCTGCCAACTCCAGCAGGCTTTCGCGCAAATCGGCATGGGTGAAGGAAAACGCCATGAAACGAACTGAATGCTGCGCCTGCGAAACTGCATTCACCATACCGGGCATCGGGTCATCTTCCGGCCCCATGAACAATTGAACCGGAATGCCGTTGAGCGTGAAATCACTGGAGATCGTGTTGCGCGGCGAAGTGGGGCCGAATCGCCCTTCGATGAACATTTCGTTGAATTCGGCTTGATAGTCGGTGACGGCATCTTGCGAGCGCAAAAACAGCGTGTTGTTGTTGTTGCGGTAGGTATCATTGATGGTGAAATTCCATGATCCGGTCACCACCGTTGCGCTGTCCAGAATCATGAATTTGTTGTGCATCAGCGCGGAACGGGTATCGGTCACAATCGGGATGCCTGCCGCCTGCAGTTGGTTCAGGGTGGTATTGTCGTCCGCTAAACCGTCTTCGTTGTCGGTCACGACGCGCACGCGCACCCCGCGCTGTCGCGCTGCAATCACTGCTGCGGTGATGGCTGGATTGTTGAACTCATAAGCGACAATATCGAGCGTGCGTTCCACGCCGTTGATGGCCTCCACCAGCGCGATGTCAATACCGCCAACATAGGTTGAAGGATCGCGGCTGCCGCTGGGGGCTGTGAAGTACACCTGCCAGAAATCATGCTTCGCTCCCCATCCCAGCGGGAACGTGACGCGCTCAACCAGTGCCGCCGGATCAATCGTCGCGACCGCAGCACTGGCTGTGACGTTGATAGAGGGCGGTACCGTTGCTGCGATCATGGTGCTGGTGGGGGGTTGTGTCGGCGTGGGTGTTGGCGGGTTTTGATTGCCAACACAGTTCCCCATGACAAGGATTACAATCGTGACAACGGTCCCGATCACGATCTGGGGCAGCGACAGCGGTTTTGCAGCTTTTGGTTTTTCGGCTTGCGAAGATGACTTCCGTTTGCTCACGCGGATAAAATCCTTTGGCGGCTTGAAAAATAGATATTCCAATACAGTAAATGACCGTGATCAACTGCGCTGGCGGCTAGATGATCGGAAAACAAAGCCGGGCTATCCCTCATCGTTTCCAGTTTCCAGCGCCTCATTGAGTTTGCTTAACCAACTGCGCCAGCCGTGAAAACTGTTCACTGACTCCGGCTGTACTGAAGATTCAACTGGTGCGGCGGGCGTGGATGATTCCGGGGTAATCGGTTCTTTGTAACCAGCTGTCCCCATCTGCGCCAGCAGCGCCCCCATATAGGCAGGGGAGTCGTCTGCGCTGGCCGTGATTGGCTCATCAGGTGGTGTTAGCCCCAGCGTTTGCGCCGCCGCACGCAGATCAGCAAGCTGCTGCTGATGCACATCGGCGCCTGCATAGCTGCGCTGCCCGACGAAGCGGTTCGCGCGCTTAATTAACTGGCGAAGCTGTTTCGTCTTACTCTCAAATTCCTCCTCAGACACGCCCGATTCTTCTAACTGGTGTGCGACCTCGCCAGCCCATTGGAACAGGGGTTCAGCTTCGGCGTCAGTCAAATCTTCGCGCAGATCAGCGTCCTCATACAGCGATTGGGTGAAGGCTTCAGTTTTGCTCATGCCTGCCTCTTGCTCAATGTGTACTAATCCGTTTTCATATACGGGCGCAGTAAGTCTGCAATTTCGGTGAAATTTTCCGATTCCGCCAGATCAATCGGCATTTTCCCGTTGTAGTCCAGCGCATAGGGGTTGGCATCGTGTGCCAGCAGCCAGCGCACCATTTCCAGATGCCCGCTTCCGGCAGCGCCGTGTAACGCTGTATTGCCGCCTTCGCCAGCGTTGACATTCGCTCCGGCGTTCAAAAGTTTTTCGGCAATCGGGATATTATTGCCAATTGCCGCGAAAAACATGGTCGGAATATCATGCGCGCCGGTATACTGCGTGGCTTCAGGCTCATCTTTCAGGATGGCGTCCACATCATCCCCAAACCCCATCATGGCTGCTGTGCAAATATCTAACGGCGCGCCTTGATCGAGCAGATATTGAGCAATTTCGCGCTGGCCAGTGTGCGCGGCAGCCTGAATTCCCGATTCGAACCATTCGGCGCTCTCATTCAAAAGGCCGGTGTGTGCGGCGAGCATCTCCTTCACTTTGGGCAGATCGTGATGTGCCGCAACGACAAAATTATTGATCGTGTCCTGAGATAGAAATTCGTTCACAGGATTCCCTCCAGAGGATTAGGTTAAGAGAGCTATTGCACACTCTAGAGTTTAGACCATTCGTTCTTAATCCACAAACCGGAAACGTAATTGGTCGGGTGCGCGTGCGAAAAATGGCAGGCTCAACTATAGTTGTAGAAAATACCGCTTTTGAGGGATCGAGATGTTGAAACGTATTTCGCTGCTGCTAATTTTGCTGCTGATCTCTATTTCGGGAGCTGCTGCCCAACCGATCATGCCGGATTTCAGCGGCCAATATGCCTTCTATACTGAACTCTTGACTGATGGCGGGAAGATCAGCGGCGAGATTTTGTTTCTCGATCCCACTGGCGTTATGACCACGGTGCTAGTGCCAGCGGCATTTTATCCAGCCGGCTACACCGGGCGCACTGACGATAGCTCGCCATTATTAAGTAATCTGGCGACGTCCCCTGATGGGCGCTTTTTGGCGGGAACCTTTCAGTTGATTCAGGCTGAACAGACTCTGCCGATTGTGGTTGCCGATCTTGCGACAGGAACCTGCTGTGTGACGCTGCCTCCGCTGCAAGAGCCAATTTCTGCGTACAGCCTTGGCGGTTTTGAGCCGGAAACGAATTTGCTCTCATTTTCTTATGTGGGCTATGTGAATGCCGGATCTGGAAGTATTGTGCAAAAGGGCGGCATGGCTGTTGCCAACCCCGAAACCAGCGAAATTGTGGCATCTACCGATATGGCTGCGGCCACTGGTGCTGCTGAACCCGCTTCAGCACTCCCATGGGCGTTGATGGGAGGCTGGCAACATGGCGAAGCCCTTTTCGCGCCAAGCTGCTATGCTTGCGAGGGGAATCTACAGGACGAATGGATGCTCTGGAATCCGTTTGCCAATCTTGTGAATCCTCACAGCGGCATTTATTTCAGCATCTTTGGAGATCGCCTGTCTTCAACCAGTGAATTTTTGATCTGGACGCAGGTCGCGGGGCTTCCTGCTGATCCAACCGAGGGCGTGTTCCCCGTGCCAAATGCGATTGTCTACCAGCCCGGCGGCATGCCACCTCCTTTCGGGACTCCGATAAGCGGGGCGGTGATCTATCACGATCCGGCGACGCTGGATTTGAGCGGCGGGGCGCAGTGGGTGACGAATGGCGCGCAGTTTCTGGTCACGCCTGCCGGAGATATGTGGACGCTGGTCAGCCGCGATGGCGCGCGCATGCCGATCAGTGGGATGGCTGCTTCAGTTCTTTACACCGGCATCCCCAACGGTTGGATCGCGTCGGTACAGGTGGGTACCGGGCATGTGCTGACGCGCTATACGGTGGATGGCGGCAGCATCATCAATCAGGCGTTCACCATCACCGAAAGCAGCGGGCCTTATTTACGCGGGGGCTATCGCCTCACTTACGCTCCGCCGCTGACTGGTGCTGGATTCCCTGCACCGCAAGCCGTCCCGATTGTGCCGCCAGCACTAACAACTGCACCGATTGCGCCTAATGCGCCCTGTGCGGGCTTCACCCCGATGCTCTCTCCCGGCGCTCATGCACAGGTCACCCCCGGCGACCCGAACAATATCCGCTCCGGGCCGACGACCTCATCAGCAGTGATCGGGCAAATTCCCGGCGGGCAGATCGTCAGGGTTGTCGCCGGGCCATACTGCGCGGAAGGCATCGGTTTCTGGTTAGTGGAATACAACGGGATCACTGGCTATACGGCTGAAGGACGGGGCAGCAGCTACTATATGTTCCCGGTGGGCTAGAAATGCTACTGCGCCTTCACCGAAAAAGCGCCGAGAAGCTCCTAGCTTTAGCTATGGGGAGTAATGACGTTGAGTAGTTCGTAAACGATGGCTGTTTGCTGGCGACCTTTCACCTTCAATTCGCCCAGCGCCTGCACCTGTACCTGATCGCTTACACGGGCGACGGTATGTTCTTCAATTAAAATCTGGCCGGGGCGGGCGGCTTCTTGTAAGCGTTTAGCGACGTTCACGGCATCGCCTACTGCGGTGTAATTCATGGCGACATCGGTGCCGATATAGCCGACCACCGCCTCTCCTGAGTGAATACCGGTGCTGAAGGAAAGTCCGTCGCCGCGCTGGCTTGCCAGCTGGCGCGTCGCCTGTTGAAGCGTGAGCGCCGCCTCCAGCGCCGATTGCACATGATCCGGCTGTTCATTCGGCGCATTGAAGATCGCCATGAGGCCATCGCCCATATATTTATCCAGCGTTCCGCCGTAAGACATGATGGTGTTGGCGGCAAGACTGAGATAATCATTCAGCATTTCGACCACGCGCTCGGGCGGCAGCCTTTCGCTGTAAGCGGTATAGCCGCGAATATCGGTGAACAGGATGGTAATTTCGCGGCGGTGGCCGCCCAATCGCAGCAAGTCGGGATTTTCAAGGATTTGATCCACAACTTGCGGCGGCACAAAACGTTGGAATAGGGTGCGAATGCGCCCTTTTTCATTCTCTTTCTGCTGCCGGAGCTGTTCTACTGACCGTGAATTTTGAATCGCAATCGCGGCATAGTCGGTTAGTGTGGAAAGCAGCGCCGCCTGATGTTTGCTGAAGGCGTTTTTCTTCGCGCGCACCCCAAGTACGCCGATGATCTCGTCGCGCAGGGCTAACGGCGCATAGGCCAGAGAAGCTTCGTTGTCGCCAGTGCCAGAACGCAGCACCAACTGCCCATGCTGCACTACGCGCATCGCGGCTGTGTCATTGGCCTCAAAATTGGCGGGTTCAGCGCGGGTTTGATTGGTGCGCTTCATCGCCTGGCAGAGCAGTCGCTTTTGCACCACGATGTGCAAGTAGCCTTCATCTGCGCCGGTCAGCCGAACGGCAGCATCAACGATACGTGGCAGCAGCTCTTCGATGCTCATCAGCGCGGTTACGCTTTTGCCGACGCTGTGCAGGACATTTAATTCTTGTAGCCGATTCTGAAGTTCGCGGTTAGCGGCAATCAGGCGTTCAGTGAGTGCATCTTTTTCGCGGATCAGGCGCACATTGCTGAGCGTGCGCTCAATCGCCACGATCATTTCTTCGACGGTGAACGGCTTGGCGATATAGTCCTGTACGCCCATCCGGTAGACCTCTACGGCGACTTCTTCCGAGCCGTAGAAGGTCATCAGGATTACGGGGATATTGCAGCCCATTTCCTGCATATGCTGAAGCATTTCAACGCCGTTCATGCGCGGCATTTGATAGTCCAGCAAAATCATGTCTGGTTTATGTTCGGCGATCATCTGCAAACCTTCGCCGCCGTCGCGCGCGGTGAAGGCCTCATAGCCATACGGCCGCAGCACATATTCAACGATAAATTCGCGGTTTTCCTGTCCGTCATCCACAACCAGGATGCGTTCGCCAGCCAAAGGTTTGCCTCAATGGATGCTGCTCATACTGTATTCAGTATAAGGGATGACCGGTTAAGAATGCACGGCATTAGGGAAAAATTCAGGATATGTGGGACTTTTGTCCCGAATATACGAGGGGTATAGGCGGATTTTCATAGTTCTCTCGCCCTGATTACGCTTGCGATCAGGGCGAGAGGTGGCAATCTTGTTACGGGTACATTTAGCGCTGGCGCCGCACCTCACCTACATATGTCACGCTGTTTGTGATGGTGACCGTCTCAAACAGTGTGCCGGGGGTATATGCTCCATCAGCATATAGGCCGTCCGTCGCAATGCCAGACGAACTTCCGCCAGAGTAGATATCATAAGTGACGCCTTGCGTAAGCTCGGGGGAAGAGAACACGACGGATTGGAAGGCTTTGGCGGGCGCAAAAGTTAGAATTTCTTCGCCGTCGCTGGTCTGGATATGAACCAGCGTGCCAGGGCTGTACGGCTCAGCATAGTTGATCAGCATCGAGAATTGGCTTGAGCTGTCGCCGGGTGCTTGTGGCATTCCGGCGCTGCCAGCTGCGATCAGCAGGCCGCCGCTGATGTTGAACGTGAGGTCATAATCAAGCGTGCCGTTATCGAACCCTGTTGGCCCGTTGACAATGACCACGCCGCCGGTCATTTCGATGGAACCGTTGGAATCCAGCCCGTCGCCCTCAGCGCTGACCACGATATAGCCGCCGTTGATATGCAGATAATACGGGCTGTTCGGGTCGCCCATAAAGCCACCGGGCTGCCCCTGTGCTGGCGCGGTATTCGTCGTTGTGATTTCGGCGTCATCTGGCGCCGAGACATTGATGCCATCATCCGTTGAGACAACGCGGATCTCGCCGCCATTGATCACGATAAAAGCGCCCTCGATCCCCTCTTCCGAATCCAGCACATTGATGCTGCCATCGTTAATTACGAGGTTATATTCCGAGTGGATGCCATCGCCGCCCGCAGTAATCACGAACTCGCCGGCGTTCATGGTAAAATCACGATCAGATTGAACGCCATCATCTTCTGCGGTAATTGTGAAATTTCCCCCTTCAATTAAGATGACGCTTTCTTGTTCGCTGGATTTTAAGCCATCGCCTTCGGATGCGTTCAGCGTGTACACGCCGCCGTTAATAGTGATTGCATCGTTGCCACGCAAAGCATCGTCTACGGCATTGATGATGATGATCGGGTTATCGCTGATGGTGAGGCTGTCGTCAGTGCTGATTCCATCCTGAAAATTAGCGTTCACTATTAGACTTCCTGTGCCGTTAATGATCAGATCAACATCGCTGAACAATGCAGCTTCAGGCTCATCGTCTTCTTCGCTGGCGTAAACATATTCTGCAGCATCGTTGAGCGTATTCTCGCTGCCTTCAGCCAGCGTAACGGTGAGCACGCTGGCGCTTTGTGCGTAAATGGGCGCGCTTATGGAACTGCTGATAGTTACCCCATTCAAAATCAGTGTTACTGCCGCATCTTCCGGCGCATTGATCAAGATTTGCCCATCATTCAATGCGCCGCTCAGGCTGTAAGTGCCTGCATCCGAAATAGTGATCATCCCGCTCTCAGCCGCCGCGCCTCCGCCTGCAACCTCTCCTGATGCGCCGTTCAGCGTGATGAACGTAATTTCTTCCTGCGCGCTGGCCATACTCATGCTGGACAGCCCTACCATCAGCGCCGCGACGGCGCCTGCTAACTGTCTGACTTTCATATTGGAAATCCTCTCTGTGGATGTTGTTTTGCGGGCGCACTTTTAGTATGCCCATGGTTAATGCCCTGATTATGGTAGAAGGATGTTTAAAATATGTTTTGCAAACGTAAATTTTTTGCTCACCGGTAGGCTTGTTGAAAAGCTGTTCTATTGGGATAATAATCGCGAGGAAATTGCTTGGTTTATGGGTGGAGGTCGTTATGGCAGAAACAGCAATGAGTAATCAGGCAGTAAAAAGTGAAATTCAACGGTCGTGGTGGCTATGGCTGGTGTGGGGCATCTCCGCCGTGTTTATTGGCGTTCTGCTGATCACGCGGCCAGTGATCACGGGACTCAATATTGTCGTCTTTGTCGGTATCTGGTGGATTGTGTCCGGCATTATTGACGTGATCACCGCTGTCTTAAGGCGACAAGGGCCGTGGGGCTGGTTCATCTTCACCGGTATCGTCAGCATTCTTGCCGGCGTGATCTTCGTCACCCGCCCGATCATCAGCGGAGTTGTGACGCTTCAGATTATCTACTTTGTTCTCGCCTTCACGTTTATTTTCACCGGCATCGTACGTATCTTCGCAGGTTGGCGTAATGCCAGTGGCATCGGCTACACCTGGACATGGGGCAGCCTGCTGATCGGCATCATCCTCGTCCTGTTTGGCGGCATGATGCTGTTCAATTCGAACGATCTGGCGTTCTTGAACGTGCTGACCTTCGCCGGTATTCTGGCGATCACCTCCGGTGTGATGGCCATCCTCTTCGGCTTTCAGGTGCGCTCACTGAAATAAGCTAAGTGTGTTTAAGTTTACTCACAGGGGCGTGTTCAACATGCCCCTGTTTGATTCACGCTGCCTTCACTAGCCGTTCTTGATCATGACATGTTTGGTGATGCGATAGTCGTTCACCGATTCGTGAGAGAGGTCTTTGCCGAAGCCGGACTGTTTGAAGCCGCCATGCGGCGTTTCTGAAGCGACCGGAATATGATCGTTAATCCATACCGCCCCGAACTCTAGATCGCGGCTGAGGCGCATTGCCCGGCCAATATCCTGCGTCCATAGGCTGGCGGCGAGACCGTAGAGTACATCGTTTCCGAGCTGGAGGGCTTGCACTTCGGTGTCAAACGTGCTGATAGTTAACACCGGCCCGAAGATTTCATTCTGAATGATCTCAGACTTTTGATCGGCATCCACAATCACGGTTGGCAGATAGAAATAGCCGCCGCCCATTTCCAGCGGTGCGCCGCCAGTCAGCACTCTTGCGCCCGCCGCTTTTGCGCGCTCTACGAAACCCTGCACCCGCCCCAGATGTGCGCCAGAGATCAGCGGCCCCATCGCTGCACCCTCGTCATACGGACGGCCCACTTTGACCGCGCGCATCGCTTCGGTCACCGCCTCAATCACGGCTTTAGCGCAGCTGTTCTCTACATACAGGCGGGTGGCCGCTGTGCAATCCTGCCCGGTGTTAAAAGTTGAAGTCTGGCTGGCGACGGCGGCCACGTTTTCAATATTGGCATCGTCAAACACGATGAACGGCGCTTTGCCGCCCAGTTCAAGATGTACGCGCTTCAGAGTGTCAGCAGCAGTTTTCATAATCTTCTTGCCGGTACCGGTAGAGCCGGTTAAGCTGACCATCCGTACGTCAGGATGTTCAACCAGCGCTTGCCCGGTTTCGCCCCCGCCGGTGATCACATTGACCACGCCCGGCGGTATCCCCGCTTCGGCGCAGAGTTCCGCCAGCATCAAGGTGGTGATCGGCGTATTCGGGGCTGGCTTCAAGACTACTGTGCAACCCGCTGCCAGCGCCGGGCCAAGTTTCCATACCGCCATCATCAACGGATAGTTCCATGGGGTAATTTGCCCGACCACGCCCACCGGCTCTTTGCGGAACATGGAAGTATAGCCCTGCGCGTATTCGCCAGCGGAATAGCCGTGTGTGTCGCGTGCGGCGGCGGCGAAGAAACGTAAGTTATCTACCGTGAAGGGGATATCTGCGCCCAGGCTGACGGAGTCATAAGGTTTCCCGGTGTTATCGCTTTCAGCGCGGGCGAAGGTCTCTTTGTGCTGTTCTAAGAGATCGCCCAATCGCCAGATTGCCAGTGAGCGTTCGGAAGGGGTGAGCCGTGACCATCGCCCATCGTAGAAGGCTTCGTGCGCTGCGGAAACCGCCACATCTACATCTTTGGGGGTGGCGTTGACCGCCTCCGCAATCTGATCGCCAGTGGCGGGGTTTTCTATCGGCATCATGCCACCGCCGATGCTGTCTACCCATTCATTGTTGATCCACAGCCTGCATTGTTTCATGCTGCCCCCCGTTTGCCTGCCTGAATCATCATTTACGTTAGCGGAATGATTGTTCCGCTACGAACTTAGCACCTGCATCGAATCGATTTTGCGGTGACGGCGGATATAGCCCTTATTCACCACCCGCGCCTCTTCGATGAAGGTGAAGGCGGCGGGGTTAATCTCGTTCACCACGTCCACAATTTGCGGCACATCCCTGCGCGTAGCGATGGTATGCAGCATCTCCGTCGGGCCTTCATGCCCTGCGCCTTGCGCCTCGGTCACGCCGAAGCCACGCTTGCGCAGTTCCTCCGCAATTTCTTTGCCTTTAGCTTTGGCAAGAATGTTGATTCGTACGTAGCTGACGATAAACCGCGCTTCGATGGCCATACCCACCCAGTTGCCGACGGCGAAACCCACGCTGTAGGCGGCAAGATTTAGAAGATTTGAAAGATCGGTGGCGACCCCGGCAATCGTCACCGCAAAGGTGAGCGCTTCAAAGAAGGCTAGCACCACTGTCAGCGCGCGCTGCTGCCGCGCCATCACGATCAGCCTGATCGTCCCGATGCCGTTGTTGAAGATTCGCAGAATGAATATGATCAGAGCAGTTATCAATGCTTCAGTTGTAATCGTCATGTTTTTCGCCCTCTACCATCGCTGCGACTCCATAGGTAAGCATACCAAAATCCAGAGCAACCGGGTAAGGTAACATCGGATGACTTGTACGCGCGGCTTAGACCTAAGCAGGCTAGAGATAGCGCCGGTAAACACCTTCTAATTCTGCGCCAATTTCATCCCAGTTGAAGCGCTGTATCGCAAGCGTATGCGCGCGCCTGCCCATCTCGTGGCGGAAGGCTGAATCGCTTAACAATTGGCTCAGCGCCCGCGCAATTTGATCTACCTGCGGCTCAACGATCAATGCCGCGCCGGCTTCTTCCGCGTCTGGCAGGTTGCAGCCCGGCGAGAGCAGCAGCGGCAGCCCTGCGGCCATAGCTTCTAATGCGGCCAGCGGCAGTCCTTCGCCGGTAGCAGGCAGGGCAAATATGTCTGCGGCGGCCAGTGCAGCTAGACGATCCGCGCCCTCCAGATAGCCTGCATAAATGATGCGATCACTCAGCATCGGGCGCAGCGCCGAAAGTGCGCCATCATCTGCCCCGGCAAAGACCAGCTTCGCGCCGCGAACATTTGCCCATTTGAAGGCTTGCGCCAGTTCAATTACGCCTTTGCGCGGGTGCAGCCTGCCTAAAAACAAACAGATCATGCTGTCAGCCAACCCATGACGTTGGCGAAAGGCAAGATCGCCTTCCAGCCCTTCAAAGGCGGCGACATCTACGCCGTTCGGGATCACGAACAGCCCCGGTTCTTGAACGCCTAGCTGCTTCCACAGCGCAGCGGTATCCGCCTTTTCGGCTTCGGTCAGGCAGATCACAGCATTCATCGCGCTGGCAATGCGACGGCTGAACAGGCGATCCCAGCTTTGTTTCAACAGGCTGCGCCCGGTGCTCTGTGTCAGCGTACCGTGCGGTGAAAGCATCAATGGGTGACGTGAGGCGGCGGCAAGCGGGGCAATCGTCAGGTTTTCCATCGTGCGAAATTCATGCAAATGGGTGATGTCTGCCCAATCCAGCCATTTGCGCGCCGCTTCTTTCAGCCCGCGCGGGGTAGATAGATTGGCTTTTCCTCGCAGCCGAACGGAGCGATTTTGAAGCCGGATGACGCGAACGCCCTCCATGACCTCATCTTCATGATGTTGATAGCGTTCGTTCTGGCTGAAGGCGTCGGTGGTTAATACCGTCACGTTATGCCCGCGTGCCAGCACTGCCTTAGCCATCCCTTCAACAGCGCGGGCAACCCCGCCAAAGGCATAGGCCGGGGCGTAATAGGGCGTTACATGCAGAATGTTCAATCGAATTTATACTCACGCTGCGGGTATCATCAGGTATTATTGCGCGCTAGACACGACTCTACAATTCAGGAATACCTACCTATGGAACTGTATCTCATCCGTCATGGCCAGAGCGTGAATAACGCGCTGCCAGAGGATCAGCCCCCTGTTCAGGATGCGCCATTGACCGAACTTGGCTTAAAACAGGCGGAACAACTGGCCGTATATCTTGCCGATGGGGGCAACCGTGATCCCCGGTACAGCCCCGCGACAGGCTATGCTGAACGCGAGGAAACACCAACTTTCGGCATCACCGATTTGTATTGCAGCCCGATGCACCGCGCGCTGCAAACCACCCGGCCGGTGGCCGCTGCCTTGGGGCTAAAGCCGGAAATCTGGATTGATATTCACGAGCACGGCGGCGTTTATCAGACCACGCCCGATGGCATCGTCGGTTATCCGGGGCGAACCCGAACGCAGGTCATCGCCGATTTTCCAGATTATGTGTTACCAGAAGGCCTAACTGAAAATGGCTGGTGGAATGTCACGCTTGGCAGTGAGCCATATTACACCGCCGTGGCGCGCGCGATTAAAGTAGCCACTGAGTTAAAACGCCGCGCAGTCGAAACCCCGCTGCAATCTGATGGCAGGCCGACGTGCATCGCCCTGATCTCGCATGGCACCTTCATTGATGCGTTGATTAAGGCGCTGCTCAACCAGCTGCCAAACCGGGGATATTACTATCTGCACTATAACACTGGTATCACCCGCATTGATTTTGTAGAAAACGAGCGCCTGCTTCTGCGCTATGTCAACCGCGTGCCACACCTGACGCCAGATATGATCTCGTGACCTGCGGCATGGTGAAGTGTTTAATGAATTAGACATGCGAGATTCACAAGACCGCCGCTGAGGAAAATGATGGCTCAAGACCCATCGCTTCGACCGTTACATCATCTGTCGCCAGAGGAAGCGCAGCAGTTTTTTGGCGATGAATGCATGTTAGCCGATCCGGATTCTGTGAACCCGCTTGCCGGAGTGAAACGGGTGGCATTGTTTGCCGAGGCATTCTTGCCGAAGGTGGACGGGGTTTCCAAAACGGCATTTCTTACGCTGCGGTATCTCCAGCGAACCGGGCGTGAAGTGCTGGTTTTTGCGCCGGACATTGCCCCGCATTCTGTCGGCAGAACCCGCGTAATTCCGCTGCCCTCGGTAGGCTGGCACAAAGCGCCGCAGTCACGGTTGGCGCTGCCGCATCCTTTAGTTGCCCAGTACTTGACCGCGTTCAAGCCAGATCTCATTCATCTTTTTAGCCCGGCGCTGCTGTCGCTAACCGGCATGACCGTGGGTCGCCAGCTTCGCGTACCGGTAGTCGCCAATTACCAGACGGATTTGCCGGCCTATGCCAATCATTACAATTTGCACATCCTCAGCCATGCGATCAAAGAGGCGCTGCGCTATTTGCATAATCGCTGTCACTTAACGCTGGTACCTTCTCTTTGGACGGCAAAGCAGTTGGGCAACGAGGGATTCCGACGGCTGCGGCGCTGGGGGCGCGGGGTGAATGCCCGGCATTTCACGCCAGCGCGGCGTTCCGCAGAATGGCGGGGGAGGCTGGTCAACGGACGCGATCCCGATTCGCTGATGTGCATTTACGTCGGGCGGCTGGCGAACGAGAAGCGGGTAGATTTGCTGCTAGAAGTAGCAAAGACTCCGGGCATTGCGCTAACAATCATCGGTGACGGCGGTATGCGTGGCGAGCTTGAGGCGCAGTTTGCCGGCACAAACACGTACTTCATGGGCGCCCTCTACGGCGATGATCTGGCGCATGCGTATGCCAGCGCCGACGTATTCCTGTTCACTGGTGTCTGCGAGACGTTCGGGCAGGTGGTACAAGAGGCGATGGCGTCGGGGTTGCCCTGCGTGATCGTGAATCAAGGCGGCATTACCGATCTGGTTGACGATGGTGTGAACGGTTTTGTCTGTCCGCTCGATCCGTTCGCGCTGGCGAATGCGGCGGCGATGCTGCGCGATGATCCCGAACTTCGCGCCCGCATGGCGGCGACTTCACGACAGATGGCCGGAATGAACCCATGGGAAGCCGTGATGGGGCAGCTAGAAGGCCATTACTGCGAGGCATTAACCCTTAACCAGCGCCTGAACCGTCAGATTCCGGCACAAACCGGCTTATTAGGTAAAATCATCTAGCTTGGTAATGCGCCCTCTGCGAGGAAATTTGATGACCGGGTCTCCTAATGCGACACTCAAAACCGTGGCTTTGATCGCCCATGATAATAAAAAAGACGAGATGATTGACTTCGCCAGCCAGCATAAAGATGTGCTTGCGAAATATCATCTGGTGGGAACCGGCACTACCGGGCGGCTGGTTTCCGAAAATACCGGATTAGAAGTGGAGCGGATGCTCTCTGGCCCGCTGGGCGGCGACGCAGAGATCGCGGCGCAGGTGGCCGAAGGAAAGATTGCAGCGGTATTTTTCTTCATTGATCCGCTGGGCAAACACCCGCACGATCCGGATATTAATACCCTGCTGCGTATCTGTAACGTCTATAATGTGCCGCTGGCAACCAACATAGCGACGGCCACATACATCATTTCCGAACAGCGATTGTAAGGCGTTAGCCAACTGCTAACGAAGGCTGCCCGAAAAACAACAGGCCTGAAATGCAGCCGGTTATCACCCTCGTTTTTGTGCCCGTTTGATTACCAATGTCAGAAGCCGGTCGGCAAGGTAGGCCTGCGCAAAGCAAAAGATAATCAGTGCCAGCCCGATAAAAATGCCATAAGGCACTGTCGTCCAAATTTCCCCCGCACGCCCCAGATACAACATGCTCAAGCCCTGATCGCCAACCGCCGAAGCGCCGAACATCAGCAGCCATGTGGCCGGGTCGCCAATGCTGATCTGCCCGGCTAAAAATTGAGCCGCGCCATACACTAAAACGACTGTGACCCCAACGCGCATCAGAATCAGCAGCAGTTGCAGCAGAATGTTATAAGTGCGTTGTTCTACTACTGTGGAGATGAACAATCCAAAAGAGGCATCAAAGCCCGCCGCCGTGATCGGCAGCAGTATCGAGGCCGTCATTTGCAGCGCCAGCAGCAGCACCGCCGCGATCATACTGGTTTCGGGGATTACGCCGTTGATCAACAGATCAATGTAGCGCCCCTGAAATGCCGTCAGATCGTAAAGGATGCCAATGAGCAGCAGCACCCGCCCGGCAAGAATAATGCCTAGCAGCCCGCGCAAACGATAAAATACTGAAGCCCAGCGTGTGCGTAAGATCAGATCTGCCCCGCCGGGTGTAGCGCGTAAGTTATCCCAATGCCGCATTCGTCGTTCGCGGTTGATGGTGCCAGTAGTTAATAAAAGCGCGGCGACGCTCAGCAGGACTTGCAGCCCCAGCAGTGGAAAATATAGAACGTTGTTGATCGATTCGACCGGGTAGCTGCCGGGCTGCGCGCGTAAGAAGTTGGTCGCAAGCATGTAACCGATCAGCAGCAGCGCAGCGACAAACATAATCTCGCCGAAGGCACGAACAAGACGAACCCCGCGTGAAGGCTGTTCCCCATGCCCGAGCTGGTACTGCATGACCGGGTTATCGGCGCGCGCCCAGCCGGGTAGTGTGGGAAAAAGACGGCGCATCATCGCCATATCACCATATCCTGTCTAACATCAATTCTTGAACCCCTCCACAGCGAGACTTTTAAAACACCCCCTGCCTAGTCATTTTCAGAGATGATCTCGCTGATGGCCTGTTCGATATGTTCGAACGTCTGCCGCCATCTTGCGCGGTCAATTTCAATGGTCTGGTTCGAGCGAATATAGTGAATATATACGTCTAGAATATCTAATTCAAGCAGTGTCGCGGCGGCGTGAGCGTACACTGAAATCTGTAAAATATCATGTTCAGCCTGTTCATCGGGCGGAAGCTGGGCAGGCGTGGATGCCGTTTTGTAATCAATCAGCGCCCATGTGCCATCGTCCCGCTGAAATACCACATCAATGGTCCCATGAATCGTATTCTGACCTAGCTGAAGCACAAACGGCAGTTCACGAAAACATTGTTTGGCGCTTAAAACCTGCTGGTAAACAGCTGAATTGCGAACCGAGTGCAGCGCGGTTTGCGCGCGCTGTGCGGCGGCGATTCGATCCTGTTCACGTACCAGCCCTAATTCCCATGCGTCGTTGCATAACCTCTCAAATAGTTCCGGATGCGGCTGCAAATTGGTATCCCAGCGCAGAGCGCGGTGAATCAGTTCCCCGATGATTACGCCAGAAATTCGCCCCGGTGCGGTGACTGCGCGGCTGATGGTGTGTGCGCCGCTTTGCAGATTTTCGGCGCGCCAGCGAGTGCGCATATAGATTTGTTGCGAAGGTTTAGCGGAAATGAACTCGCCCAATCCCGCTAGTGCCGTCGCCCGCACACCCCGTATGCGTGGCTGCTGCGCTGGAAGTGGCGCTAACAGCGGGGGCATTTCCGGCGAAATGGTCGTATTAGCACCTGAAAATGGAGCACCCGCGCGGGGCTGCACCATCTGTTCCGGGGTGTCTAAGTAATCGGGAAAGCAGAGGCGGCCTTCGCCCCAATCCCCTTGAAATCGGTATTCCTCAAACGCATTTTCTTCTGAAGGGGCGGCCTCAATGCGAAGCCCTGAACGCAGCAGCGAAATCCAGTCGGTTTTATCGGCTTTATTTTCGCCAGAGATGATCAACAGGTCTTGCGCGCGGGTGGCCGCAACGTATAAAAGTCGCCGTGATTCGGCTTCCTCACGTTGGCTTTCCAGCGTAACAGCCCGGCGATAAGTGAAGCTTTGCGGAACTTTATCCTGATCGTCAGCGCGCTGAAGTTTACAGACCCATTCCAGATCGGGATCGTTGATCAGCAGGTCGGCGTTGTTTCGTCTGCCCATGCTGGCGGCGTCAGCGATGATCACCACGGGAAATTCCAACCCCTTACTGGCATGTACCGACATGATTTGCACCGCGCCCTCTACGCTGACGACAGCTTCACTTTCGCGCACTTCGAGATCGGTCAGGCTTTGTACGGTGCGGGTGAAAGCGCTGATAGATTGGGTGGCTGCGCCGGGCTGCATGGCGAGCGTAACCAGTTTCTCAACATTCATTCGGCGGCGCGCGCCATCGGGCAGGGCGGTCAATATAGCCAGATAACCAGTTTCGTCTAGCGCCATCTGCATCAGTTCGGCCACGCTGATGCGCCCGCTGAAGTCCGTCAGTTTTCGCAGCGTTTTTCGGGCAAAGGTGACGATTTCGAGATTATCTTCGGGAATATGATGATTTCTGGTCATCAGCGTGTACCACAGTGGTTGGCGCGCCATATCGGCGTTTTCCGGCAGGCGCAGCGCTAGCAGCATTTCATCGCTGAAGCCGAACAGTGGCGAGCGCAGCGCCGATGCCAATGCCAGTTCATCATTCGGGTTGTGCAGCGCGATCAGCAGGTGCAGCACATCCCACACTTCAGGGCGGTCGTAATAACTTCTGCCGCCAAGTGTCACGTAGGGAATGCCGGCCTCGCGCAGGCCGTTTTCATACAGCGTCACATTGCGCATTCCGCGAAATAGGATGGCAAAATCACCGTAATTCAGCGGGCGTAAATCTCCCTGCGCCTTGTCGTAACATGGCCTGCCGTGCGCAACCAACGTCTGAATTTTCCGGGCGATAGTTTGTGCCTCCCAAACCCTGCGCGCTTCGCTGTCCCCTTCACCCATTCGCTCTTTATCATGAAGATACAGTTCGATAGCGTTTTCATCACAGGGTGGTTCAACACGATACGCGCGCATTGAAGCACCGTATATGGATTGGTAACGGGCAACCGGGCTGGAGTCGTCGCGGGTGAGAATATTGCTAAACGCAGCGTTGAAACAACCGACCAGCGGTTGATGGCTGCGAAAAGATTCATCTAGCGAAAGACTGAGTCCGCCGCTGGCATTGATCGCCGCCTCCGCCTGCTCAAAAGTGGTCGGATCGGCACCGCGAAAACGATAGATGCTCTGTTGAGGATCGCCGACGATGAACAGCGCCCCGGCACGTTCCGGGCTGGCGAGCGCGCGCACGATCTCCCACTGCGCGGCGCTGGTATCCTGAAATTCATCCACCAGCAGATGTTGAAATTCCGCGCCGTCATAGCGCGCAGCTATTTCGGAAGCGGCCAGCAGTGCGCGCGTTTTGAGTTCCAGATCATCAAAGTCGAGCGCACGAGCTGCGTCTTTCAAACGTTGATAATGATCCCCGGCCAGTATCACCGCCTGTCGCCAACCTTCCAGCAGCAGGGCAGCACGGGCATCATCGTCACCGGGTGGGCTGCCAAGCGCCGCGAATGCCTCTCTACAGGCGGCCACCGCGCCGATCAGCACAGCGCGATATTCTTTGACATCGCCCCATACCGCACCTGAACCGATATTCCCGACTTTTGCCCTCGACAAGGTTTGCAAGGCATACAGGCACGTTTCCAGATCGTCGCTAGAAAGCGCGCGCATGTGACCGGCATACTCTTGCCAGATAACAGTGAGCTTGTCGCTTTCCTGTATACCCTCAAAGCTAAAATCGCGCGCTTCGATGAATACTGCCGTATGCTGAAGCTGCATCAGGGTTTGCCGCAGCGCATGTAAATATGCCTGATTCCAATGCTCAAATAGATTTAACGGCAGCGCGCGCATGTCACTGTTCAGGTTTTCGCTCAGCGCCTTGATCACCTGCTGCGGATCGTATTCGTCAAACAACATCATCGCTAATTCCGGCATCGCTGCCAGATCATACAGGGAGTCTTCAACGGCATTCTGGCGCATCAACAGCGATTGGGCTTCGTCCAGCACCGAAAAATCTGGATCAATGCCGATGATCGCAGCATTCGCGCGCAGCAGCGATGCGCACAGGCTGTGAATCGTGCCGATCCGCGCGCTGTCCATCTCGTTTAATCGCGCCTGCCACTGGATATCGCCGGTTTCGGCGGCCTTTGCCAGCAGCAGGCCGCGCACCCGGTCGCGCATTTCCCCGGCGGCTTTCTGGGTGAATGTGATCGCAACGATCTGGTTCAGCCGCCAATCAGGGCGGGCTTCCAGCAGCGATAGAAAACGGTTGGTCAGGATGAAGGTTTTGCCAGAGCCTGCCCCCGCGCTCACGGCAATATTGCAATCATGCCGGTTAATGGCGGCCTGCTGGGTGGCTGTGAGGGTGAACAACGGCGGCATTTAGTGAACCGATTCGTTTCCGGCGCGGCGGCTGCCGCGTTGCCTGCGCTCCATCACGTGAATGCGGCATAACTGCGCATAGTCACAATACTGGTGGCATTTGTTTTCTTCCATGCCATTGGCCTCAGCACTGAAATCGCCCGCGCGCACCTGCTGAATATAACGCGCGAGTGTCGCCTTGCCGGTTGTAGAATCGAGCGCCTTGCCGTTTGCGCCCGCCGGCACGTCATCTAACCAGAGTACATCGCCAGATTTTGCATCGCGCAGGCTGACAAATGCCCCGCCAATTTCGCGTGCATCCAGTAGTTCGCTGGCGGCCAGTAGGTAGGTCAATATCTGGAAACTGCGCCCCTGCGTATATTGTTTCAGGGTCGGCAGGCTGCTTTCGCTGCCAGATTTATAGTCAATGATCAACATACGACTGCCATCTTCAGCCAGATCAATACGGTCAATGGTGCCGCGCATCCGGATGAATGTCTGATCGTCCAGCGCAATCGTGAGCGACGTGCTTTCACCAAAGCGCAGTTCCTGTTCAGAAAAATGGCGTCCCGATTGAAACTGCTTATCTAATTTCATCGCCCCCTCAAAGTCTGCGCGCAGCACTTTTTGTAAGCGCTGGCGCAGCGCGGCGCTTTCTTGAGGCCACAGTGGGTGCGGCGCGAAACCGAAGGTCGCAGGCGCAGAGTCCAGCACCTGCGCGGCGATCTGTTCCAACACCTCCAACGCGCTGTCCTCGTGGTCGGGATGAGGCTGTATTCCATTCTCGCTGAAATACCGGTACACCTGCTCCAGTATTTTGTGGCTGATGCTGCCGCGTATCAGAGCATTCGGGCCGATCTGCGGCTCGATAATCGGCTCAAGCTTGAGCACCCGCCCTGCGAAGAAGCGAAAACCGCAGCTGCCGATCAGGTCAAGCTGGCTGGCGCTCCACACATAAGACTCGCCCAGTATCCCGGCGATGTTTTGCAGCAGCCCGCCTTCGCCCAGATAGCCGTTGAAGATGCTGTGCCGCCGTTTCAGGCGATCCTGTTCGCCCTCGCGGTTGCGCTGTAAACGCCGCAACATCGCTGGATGGGACTGTGTGAGCCATTCGATGTAGGGCGCGTGGTCTTTCTCATACGTGGCGGCTAGTACAATCGTGGCATCTGCCAGCGTTGGCGCGAGATTAGGTGGGGGCAAGTCTCCGGGCTTCAGCCGGATGATCGGTAGATCATCAAAAAGTACTGTAACGCTGCGCCAGAGGGGGCTTTCGATCCACGGCGCCCCATTTTTCACGGTCGGGCGGGTGAGGGTGATCCCGGCTTTGGCCTGATTGATCAATTCATAAAAGATGCCGAAATCGTCGGTGCGCTCGGCCTGTGTCGAAAGCAAAACACCATTTTTACGAAGCTGAAGCCGTTCTTCATCCAGCAGCAGCGGGTTTTCCGGGGCTGGCGCGGGGAAAATGCCTTCTGATAGTCCCGGTATGAACAGATGACGGTGGGCGATCCCACGCGCATCGTTGACGACAGTTACCAGCACATGCCCTTCACGTTGGTGGCCCTCGACATAATCGCTTTCAACAGCAGCGCGAATAGAGGCCAGAAAACTCGCGAAATTGTGAAGTGGTGCGCCAAACGCGATTGCCAGCAGTTCTGCTGAAAGTAAACTACGCAGTGCCATTTTGAACCGGTCAATAGCGGCAATATCGCGCCCGATCAATTCCTGCTCATGGGCAGAACGTATTCTGGCAGGCAGGTTTAGATGATAGGGAGGCGCGGTTTCTTCTTCCGCGGCGGCTTCAGGCTGCGCTAAGGTATCCTCACCAAGCAGGTTCTCTAGCCATAGGATGTAATTTTCCGCATCCCCTTCCGGGGGCGGTGTAATCTGCTCGAAAAAAGCCTCTAAGTAAACCCGCAGAGATCGAAGCCTTTCAATATCTGGTTCTGGCCGCGCTTCTCCTTCTTCATCCAGTGTGTCCGCTCCGGTACGGTTGATTTCTGCGTCCACCGCCGCCAACCAGCGAAGCCGCCCACCCGTAATGACATGCTTAAAGCTCAGGCGCTCTAGAAGGGCAGCTTCGCTCTGGCCGATTCCCGGAATCTGGAAATAGGGCGAGCGCAGTACATCCAACAAATCGCGCCGCCTGAAATCGCTGAAGGGCAAATCCAGCAGGGCGAAGACTGCGGCGACAGCTGGATTCTGAATCAGCGGCTGTGCGCGGTGAAACATAACCGGCATCTTCAGCCGCTTAAATCCCATCCGCAGCAGCGGCGCGTAAGTTTCCCAATCGCGCAGCGCGATCAGCAGGGCATCGGGCGCTTCGCCGTCCAGCAGCAGCCGCTTGATCTGCCGCAGAATTGCGTTCACTTCGCCGCTGGCCTCTGGCGCTTCAATCAGCGTGAGCGCCTGTGTGCCTTCTTCTACTCCAAACCGCGATGCTGATGGCTTCATTAAATTATTGCTGAGGTGGCGCAGCTGCGGGGGGCGCATATCAGGAATTTGGGGCAGTGTAATCGTGGTCAGCAGCTCCCCGGCAGCTTCCTGTAAGCGTTCCCGCGCTTGCGCGAACCGCTTACCCAATAAGGGGCGCTGCTCTGGAAAGGTTAAGGTGAGATAGGTGTTCGGAATAAGCCTGCTAAGCGCCGCTAAAAGCTCTGCCTGACTCCGTGGAAACTGGTCGTAACCATCCACAATCAGCATTTGTACATCCTGAACGATTTGCGGTTGTGCTTGCAGGGCTTCTAACGCCAACCAGCCTTCACCTTCACGATCTGACAGCGCATACTGCTGTAACGCCGCTTGATACGCCCTATAAATTTCTGCCAGATCCGTCGTCTTGGAATCGGCGGCGGCGGCTGAAAATAGTTCGGGTGTAATCAGGTTTTCCTTCAACTCGAAGATCAGATCGGAAAGCACCCGCGCTAAGCCCGACGTTCCGGCAATTGGCGCAAACAGACTGTTCGGGCGGCTCATTACGACGCTGCGCATCAGCAGTTGTTGGGACATATCATCTAATGTGCGCTGCGGTTTGCCGGCAGCCGCCAGTAAATGGCGATACAAATTGTAGAAATCGAAAAATTCGAGGTTGAAAAGCGGGCGCTCCGGCGAATTTTCTACCAGTCGCGTGCGAAAGGCGTTAATCTGGCGCTCGGTCGCCATCAAGATCCAGATTTTTGCCAGCGGGTCGCGCTGCTTTAGCTCCAGCAGGCTGCTCTGCACATATTCGGTTTTGCCCGCGCTGGAATCAGCCAGAATCAGTTGAAACATCATCAGCTTTAGGAAAGCAAGCTGCGTGTGATTGCGACGACCTGATTCGCGTCTAGCGGCGGGGAAGTAAGATAGCCGTTTTGCAGCGCCGGGTACAGATTCATGAGATGCGTCACCGGAATTTCTGGATTGCGGATGGTTAGCCCCACGCGCTGCGGGTCTGGCGTAAAGACCACCATGCCGAAGATTGGCACGTCGCCAATCTCACGCTTGATTAAAAATTCACGAACCTTGCGAATATCGGCAATATCTTCGCGGGTCGGGCTGAAACCGGCGGGAATCCATTCGCCGCTGCCGGCGCGTTTCAGCCAGTTTGCGCCTTCATTGATATAGGCGCCAGTATTGTCAACAATGCGGAAAACCATAATCCCCGGCGGCCCGATCAATGCGGCATCCACATAACCGATCGACCGCTTGTTGATGTTACGAATATAGGTGAAATTATTATCCAGCAGCGGCTCTAGATAGCGACCGGTGATCATCGCCAGATCATTATCTTTTCGGAACGTGGCCGCGCGCGCAGCCAGAATAATTGCGCCGATCAGCAGCAAAGCCCCGATACCAATGAGCGCGCCGCGCACCAGCGCATACAGCGCGTATGAGGGGTTTGCCGGAATATCCAGCGGCAGCAAAATCATCAGAATGCCCATCGCGATAGCAAAAATGCCGCCAGATCCCATCAGAAAGGCGATGGTGTAAAGCTGATTTGCGCGGCGAGAAATAACGCGCTTAGGGGCAATGTTTTGCATCTATTCGTACCTCATGGGAATTAATCGTGATCAGGTGGTAGTGGTTGGGTAGGCGTCGTATCTTCAACTGATGACGACATAAATTTGATGGATGTTGGTATACGTGTTTCAGATGTTTCGTCGGATTCGCTTTGTAGGGCGCGCGGCTCTTCCGGCAGTGTTTTAGGGAACAGGGCAGGTTTGCGCCGCGTGTGCTGCCGGCTGCGATTCTCTATTTTTGCAGCGTCGGGCAGTTTTGCCTGTGCTGCCGCGGTCTTTTCACGGCGGCTCACCAGTGCCCGCTCTAACGCTAATTTCAGATCGCGTAGTTTGGGCAGCGGTTTCTGGATGAAATCATCGGCCTGCGTTTGCTGTAGAATTTCGCGTTCGCGGGTAATGGAAAGTTTGTGAGCAGTGGTCAAAACTACGGCCGCATCTTTCAGGATCGGGCTTTCGCGTAAACGTTCGCCAACATCATTGCCCTGTGCGCGCCCCGCCAGGCGAATATCAATTAACACCAGTTCCGGAATTTCGCCGGTATAACGCCCGCTGTCAACATCCTCAATCCATGCAAGAGCTTCCTCGCCATCCAGAAAGGCTTTTCCATCAATGCCCCAGACTTCGAACATTGTGAGTAGAAGATCGTTGATCGATCTCTCGTCTTCCACTACCATCCATATTGACAATGGATAACTCCTGATAGTGATATTGGCGGCTTCAGCGAAACTCCAACCGTATCCTTACCCTTCTATCATACGTTTCAAACGCAGAATTACCAAACCTTGTAACAATTTGTCAACGTATCTCAAGTATACTAGCATTGATCTTTAAGCTGTTATCAAATTTCCGCTGGAGGCAGTCCCTGTGTGGCTGGTGGCTGAAGACGAAACGGATATCCGGGTGCTCATTACCACAATGATTAGCGTCTGGGGGTATCAGGCGGTTGCGTTTGAAAATGGGCAAAAAGTGTGGGATTGGTTAGATCAAATTGAAGCGGACGCCTTTATCGGCACGCTTCCTGATCTCGTCTTGATGGATATTCGTATGCCCGGCAAGAAGGGGAACGAAGTTGCCAATCGTATGCGTTCGATTGCAAAATTGGATCGTACGCCGATCGCGTTGATGACGGCGTTTTCGCTTTCGGATGGTGAACGCAAAGAAATGATCGATCAGGATGGTGTAGATACAATCATCAGCAAGCCGCTTCCAGATTTCGACCAGCTTCGCCAGCTACTGCAAGCGTTAATTGAGAAGAAGAAGACGCCCACGCACCAGAATGGAGTGTGATCCATCCGATGAGGGTACAACCACAGCCGGTACCGCCGGACGCAGCAGAGATTAGCGGGGTGATAAATCACGTGAACGATCTGGGAGTTGCATCAGAAACCTTTTTTCGCAGGGTCTACCGCGGGCTAGGGCGCAAAAATGTAGAACAGCGCTCCATTGAAGAGCGTAATCGTCTGTTGCAGCGGGCTTTGGAACGCCGCGAAAGCGAGGTGCAGCGCCTTGATGCTATTCTGGCGACTATCGAGCAGGGCGTGATTATGCAGGATGGCGAAGGCCGCCTTGTGCTAATGAACGAAGCTGCGCGCAACCTGCTGGGTGGAGTGAAGGCTTTCTGGGAAAGCGAACTTGGGACGTTATTCAACCAGTTCCGCGAAGTGACCTCCGTCGCCAATGAAATTTTACCGTTGAGTGAACCGACCCGTGTACAGATCAACAACCGCATCATCGGCGCGCAGTTGGCCGCTGTTGCTGATGAAAAGGGCGCGCGTTTGGGCACGTTGATCGTGCTGCGCGATGTGACCAATGATGCCGTAGCAGATCGCCTAAAAGAGCAGTTTGTGATGGCCGTATCTCATGAACTGCGTACTCCTATGGCCGTGATCAAAGGCGTTAGCGAGGTCATCCTTGAGCAGTCCGAGGAGGCCAAGCCTAGCCGCCGCTTGTTGGAAACCCTCAGCCGCAACGTAGACATTCTCGATCGCATGATCATAGAACTGCTGGATATTTCCGAGTTGGATGCCAGTAATTTTACGGTGCGCGCTGATCCACTCGATCTTGAAGATCTGCTCTGGGCAACCGTACATGGCATGCAGGCCGAAATTCGGCAGGCAGGGCTGGATATCAGTGTGATGGTGCGCGATCAAGAATCGCTGCATATTCGCGGAGATTTACAGCGCCTGCGCTGGGCAATTGGCCATCTGCTGCAAAATGCCATCCGTTATACCGAGGAAGGCGGACATCTGATCCTGACTGCCAGCCGCGCGCATGATGCTATCACTATGCAAGTGGTGGATACTGGCGTTGGCATTTCTGATCGTGATATGCCGCATATTTTTGAGCGTTTTTATCGCGGTGAAGCGCGCGCCGCTAATGGTAAGTTGATCGATCCGCGTGGGCTGGGTCAGGGATTGTTCATCGCTCAAAAAGTGAGCGAGGCGCATGGCGGCTACCTGACCGCCGAAAGCCAGTCCGGGCAGGGCAGCATCTTCACAGTCGTGCTGCCAACCGTTTAGCCTGAGTCTGGTTAAGAAATTCGCGCAAGCTATAACCTCGCGCAAACCCTCACCCCGACAGTAATTTGGGGTGAGGGTTGCAAAACAGCATCTCCCGCTTAAACACCCATCTGAATCTCAGATTACTTACACAAATCGAACGCGCGGTTCTTGGCATCCCCCACGCGCAGTCGTTACAATCACGCTCATTCGTTTGTTATCTTTTGGAGAATCGGGGGCAACTCGGTGGCTGCAATTGGTGCGTTCACATTTGTGCTTCATAGTCATTTGCCCTATGCGCGTAAGGCTGGTCGCTGGCCGCACGGGGAAGAATGGCTGCACGAAGCTGCCATGGAAACCTATATCCCGCTTCTGGAAACACTCTACGACTTGCGCGAGGATCGGGTTCCATTTCACATCACCATCGGCATCACGCCGATTCTGGCGGAACAGCTTGCCGATGCCGATGTGCAGGATCATTTCGATCAGTATCTTGAAGATCGGATCAAAGCGGCGAGAGAAGACATCGAGCTTTTCTCGCAGGAAGAACCGGTAAATGAGCAGCTTGTTCTGCTTGCAAACTGGTATGTCGGCGTTTTCGAGCGTGTCAAAACTGCTTTTGATGACCGCTTTCAGCGCGATATTCTCGGCGCATTCAAAAAGTTGCAAGATGAAGGCTTGATCGAGATCACCACCTGCGCGGCAACGCACGGCTATTTGCCGCTGCTAGGCAATGACAGCTCCATCAACGCTCAGCTCCGTACCGGCGTTCGCAGTTACGAGCGCTTTTTTGGCCGCAAGCCCACCGGCATCTGGCTGCCTGAATGTGCATATCGCCCGGCTTATGTCACTGAAACTGGCCGTATGCGCCCCGGCATCGAGCATTTTCTCGGCCAGAATGGGCTAAAAGTATTCTTCAGCGAAACCCATACCATTACCGGCGGGCAGCCCGTGGGCGTGGCCGGCGGCGATATCATCGGGCCTTACGGCGTGATCAAGCGGCGCTATGTTATTCCACCTACAAAATCAGCCAACATCCCCGAACGCAATGCGACCACCTTCCAGTCGTATTTTGTGTTCGATACCACCGATTACCCCGAAATGCACCACTCCGGGGTTTCGGTTATTGGGCGCAATAACTCCGTCGGGCAGCAGGTGTGGAGCGCCGAATGGGGCTACCCCGGCGATTTCGACTACCGTGAGTTTCACCGCAAAGCCGGAAGCAGCGGTATTCAATACTGGCGTATCACTGGCGCAGGGGTAGATCTCGGTCATAAAAGCCTGTATCACCCCGATTGGGCTGAATATAAAGTAGATCAACATGCTGAGCATTTCGCGCATCTGGTCGGCGATAACTTACGCAGCTACGCTAAGGAGACCGGCAAGTTTGGTCTGGTTGCTGCCAATTACGATACCGAGCTGTTCGGCCATTGGTGGTTTGAAGGCGTGGAGTGGCTTGGCAAAGTGCTGCGTCATCTGGCCGACTCTGGCGATGTTGAGCTGACGACCGCTTCACGCCATGTCACCCAGCATCCGCCCGCTGAAGTCTTGAATTTACCGGAAAGCTCATGGGGCGCTGGTGGCACTCATTTTGTGTGGGATAACAACGATACGCATTGGATGTGGGCACCGATTCACGAAGCTGAATCGCGTATGGAAAATCTCGCCAATGAATTTAACGATCCCACGCCGCAGGAATCACAGGTGCTAGCGCAGGCCGCCCGTGAAGTGCTGCTTCTAGAAAGCTCTGACTGGCCGTTTCTGGTGACCACCGGGCAGGCGAGAGAGTATTCAATCCAGCGTTTCAGCCAGCATCTTGAGCGTTTCAATAAGCTTGCGGCCAGCCTCGAAAAAGGCGCGCCCGATGATGATCTGGCTGCCGAGCTGTGGGAACTGGATAAAGTTTTTGGCGATATTGATTACCGTGATTTTCGAACCTATTCCGGCTGAATCAGCCGCTGCACCGTGATGTGATGGCGGTATTCAACCTGTGCGCCGCGCATCCTCCCGGAGAGTTATGCCATGAACGTGTTATTTGTGAGCGCCGAGGCTGATCCTTTCGCCAAAGTTGGTGGTCTGGCAGATGTTGTCGGGTCGCTGCCTAAAGCACTGCGCCAGCGGGGGATTGATGCCCGCGTCCTTATGCCTTTCTATGGTTTTATTGATCCTGCGCGCTGGCAGATCGAACACCTGCTGTCTTTTCAACTGCCGCGCAAAGGCGGCACCGCAGACTGCCATCTTTTTGTGACTGAACATGACGATGTGCCGGTCTATTTTCTGCGCTCATGGCCGTATTTTGGCGATGAAAGTGTGGTATACACGCAGTGGGATTGGGACTGTCCGCGCTTTGTCTTCTTCTGTCAGGCCGCAATTGCTGCGGTGGATGCGCTTCGTGAGAGGGTCGGTTGGCAGCCCGATGTATTACATGCCAACGATTGGCACACCGGCTTAGTGCCGTTTCTGGTGGATGGGCAGCGCTGGCGCCATGAATGGGCTGGCGTTGGCAGCCTGCTCACCATTCATAATATGGCTTATCAGGGCGATCACGCTGGCAGATTTTTGTATGATGCCGGGGTGGCGGCAAGGCTTCAACCCGATCTTGAAGCGCGCGGCTTGACAGATAATATGCTGGGGACGGCCATCGCCTTTTCAGATATTGTCACGACTGTTAGCCCTCGCTATGCCGTTGAAATCCAGTATCCCCACGCCGGTTACGGGTTGGATGATCTGCTTCGCACCCGTATTCCTGATTTATACGGTATCTTGAATGGGCTGGATCTCGATCTGTGGAATCCGGAAACCGACTCGCAGTTAGCCTCGAATTTCAACGCCACAAATTTTGAGCAGAAACGTCCCTCAAATAAGGGCGCTTTGCAGCGTGCTGCCGGCTTAGAAGTACGCGAAGATGTGCCTCTTATTGGCATGGTCACTCGCCTCGTCTGGCAAAAAGGGATCGATCTGGCGCTTCCTGCCCTGCGGCACTTGCTGGCAGGTTATGACGTTCAGTTCGTCGGGCTTGGTTCAGGCGAGCAGTTATACAATGATCAGCTTCAGAAGCTGGCCTCAGACTTTGGCTGGAAGGCGCGCGCCTTCATTGGCTACAACGCCGCCGTTGCCCAGCAGGTGTATGCCGGCAGCGATCTGTTTTTGATGCCCAGCCATTTTGAGCCGTGCGGCGTCGGGCAAATGATCGCCATGCGCTACGGTTCGCTGCCGGTTGTACGCGAAACCGGCGGCCTTGCCGATACGGTACAAAATTATGATGGCCGTCATGGTGAGTCCGGCACCGGCTTTGTGTTCCAATGGGAAGAGGCCGACGCGCTCTATAATACGCTAGTCTGGGCGCTGCGTACCTATGCCGGACACAAAACCGCCTTTCGGAGAATGCAGCGCCGCGCTATGGAAACAGATTTTAGTTGGGCGCGCAGCGCCGGCGAATACGCGGCACTGTATGACGATGCCGTTCGGCGGCACCGGGGCGGTTAAAAAATATAGGCAGCTTGAACCGACTTAAATTATTGAACTGTTCATTGGGAAGAAAGGACGCGGCCACATGAAAGTGAAAGCGGTAATTTTGGCGGGTGGGGAAGGTACGCGGCTGGCAACCCTAACTTCAAAGCGGGCGAAACCTGCTGTGCCATTTGCCGGAAAATATCGAATTGTAGATTTTGCGCTAAGCAACTGCGTGAACTCGAATATTTTTGATGTTTTGATCTTGACCCAGTACCGCCCCCACAGCTTAAATGACCATATCGAACACGGTCGCCCCTGGGATTTAGACCGTTCTTTCACCGGAGGCGTGCAAATCTTACAGCCGTTCAAAGGTAGCAAGGATACAGACTGGTATGCAGGCACTGCCGATGCCGTCACCCAGAATCTGAATTTTGTGCGCCGTGGCCGCCCTGACTATGTGCTCATTCTCTCTGGCGATCATATTTATGAGATGGATTACGATGTGCTGGTGCAGTACCACCGCGATAAGGGCGCAGATGCCACTATCTGCGTGATCAGCGTGCCGCTGGACGAGGCCAACCGCTATGGCATCCTCGCCATTGACGATGATTATCGTGTCAACAGTTTTGTTGAAAAGCCAGCCAACCCACCTAGCAACCTCGCCAGCATGGGCGTCTATGTCTTTACCTATTCCGCGCTGGAACGGCTGCTCAATGAAGATCGTGAAAATAAATCTTCCAGCCACGACTTTGGCAAAGATATCATCCCGCGTATGGTTGCCGAACAGATGGAGGTGTTTGCCTATCCGTATGGCGGCTACTGGATTGATGTAGGAACAGTAGATGCCTACTGGGAAGCGCACATGGATCTGCTGTCTTCTCCGCCTTCGATCAATCTAAATGATCGCACATGGGTCATTCATACTAGAAGTGAAGAGCGTCCCCCGGTCTATATCGCCGCTGGCGCTACCGTGCGTAACAGCATGATCACCCATGGGTGCGTGATCAGCGAAGGCGCGCTGGTAGAGCGCTCAATCCTTTCACCTGGTGTATTCGTTGGCCCGAACGCGGTCATTCGCGAGTCGGTCATTTTGAATGATGCCTATATCGAATCCGGCGCGGTCGTTGAGCGCTGCATTCTGGATAAGATCGTGGTCATCGGCCATGATGCGCAGGTCGGCAGCATCCCCGCTATGGGGGAGCTAGGTATCACCTGTGTTGGCAAAAACACGCATGTTCCCGCCGGTTTCACGATCGGGTCAGGGTCAACGTTAGGAACCGATCTTCGGATGGAAATGTTTGAAACCTTCCGCGATAAAGTAGTGCCCAACAACAGCAAAGTGGGTTACAGCGGCAAAAGGTAATATCGCGTTTCGCCTGCAGGACGCTCCACGGGGCGTCTGCCTTTGAACTCTATATATGCTGGGCTGCTTTTACGTCCCTTCTTGTATCTCAGAAAGACGGTGCAATCGCGGTAAAGGGGGGTACTGAAAGCAAATCGGGGCGCATTTTGCGCCCCGATTTACGGCTTGGTGGCATGTGTTTAGCCTAGACGACGATGACCGAATTGTCCTCGCCGAAGCCATTGGGGCTATATTTGTCGGCTGCTTCGTCGTTATGCCATTCCGTCTTATTAACCAGATAGCGGAATTGGTACTCCCGCCCGGTTTCCAGATCAAGAGTCAGCTTAAAGCTGCCATCTTTCTGACGTTTCATGAGGTTGTTACCCTCACTCCACCCGTTGAAATCGCCTACAACTGCGATTGACTCGCCGTCCCACGTGTGCGGCGCGGTGAACGTCACTTTGCAGATAGGCTTTGTCTTCAGGTACTTCTTTTCGAGCATCTCAGTCATCTGTCCTCATCCACTGATTGATTAGCCATTGATGCTAATTTTGCATTCTAGCATATCCGCAGAATTGCTGAATAGTCTGACTAACCTGATTTTTGAACAGTGAAATTGAGCAAAAAAACCGTTGTTTTAGATCCTCACCCGCTGCCCTTGCCTTGTTTTTCTCGCCTGGGGGCTGGTCAGAGTTGGCTCTGGAAGCGATGCCCATCCAAAATGCAGTTCAACCATTTTATGCCTGTATAGTTGGACTATTCTTCAGGTTGAGGTTAACCATTGGTGGCTGCATCAGGTAAAATGCGGAGGTTTGCCGTCGAGATTCGAGACCCATTTCTTAGACATTTACTTTAACCCGCTCTGGTAAAATTACGTCCGTTGCAGTTAAGGTAAAATGACGGCTCAACTTGACATTCGTAACCCTCCAGAATCTCATATTTCTGGCTGACTGTCTTTGACACAGGAGTTTTATATCAATGGTAAAGCCAATCGCAAAAGTGAGCATTGTTCCCCGCTTGCCTGAGCAAATTGTTCGATTGATGGAATTGGCCTGTAATTTGCGCTGGTCATGGGATGACGATACCCGCGCGCTGTTCCGCCGCCTCGATCGAGATTTGTGGCGATCAACAACCCATAACCCGGTCGCGTTTCTGGGCAGTATTGATCAGCGCAAGCTAGAATCAGCCTCTGAAAACCAGGCATTTTTGGCGCATTATCGGCGGGTGTGTGATGCCTTCGATAGCTACATGAAACCCGAAGAAACATGGTTTCATGATCAGTACGGCGCGGAGAATCAACCGCGCATCGCTTACTTCAGTATGGAATTTGGCCTGACGGAATGTTTGCAGAATTATTCCGGCGGGTTAGGCATCCTTAGTGGCGATCATCTCAAAAGTGCCAGCGATCTAGGTGTGCCGCTGATCGGCGTCGGCTTGCTCTATCAGGAAGGCTACTTCCGCCAGTACCTGAATGCCGATGGTTATCAGCAGGAGCTGTACCCGATCAATGATTACAGCCTGCAACCAGTATCATTGGTGCGGGATAGCGATGGCAAGCCGCTGCACATCAGCGTTGATCTGCCAGATCGTAAGCTCTACGCGCAGATTTATCGCGTGCAGGTGGGACGGGTCGCGCTCTATCTGCTGGATACCAATATCCCTGAAAACCCGCTTGAAGAAGATCGCAATCTGACCGACCGGCTCTATGGGGGCAATCGCCGTACCCGCATCCGTCAGGAAATTCTGATGGGCATCGGCGGTATTCGTATGTTGGAGGCGATGAATCTTCGCCCCGATATTTGCCATATGAATGAAGGGCATTCCGCATTTCTGGCTCTGGAACGCATCCGGTTGTTCATGAAGGAACATAATGTTGATTTTCAAGAGGCGATGACCATCACCTCGGCATCAAATATCTTCACCACCCATACCCCGGTACCCGCGGGTTTGGAACGCTTCGGCTTTGATCTGATTGACGAACATTTCACTGAATACAGCAAAGAACTTGGCCTCACGCGCGAACAATTTATGGGTATCGGGCGCGAAAATATGGGGACATACGAGCTTTTCTCGATGGCCGTGATGGCGATGAAAATGTCTGCCGCGACCAATGGCGTTGCTGAATTACATGGCGACGTTTCGCGGCACATGTGGCAGTGGATGGCGCCTAATTTCCCGGTCAATGACGTACCCATTTCTTCAGTGACCAACGGCATCCATGTGCAGACGTGGATCAGCCGCGATATCGGCACCCTGCTGGATCGCTATCTTGATCCGGCGTGGCGTTCGGAAGAATGGCGCGGCGATGTTTGGAAGGGCATTGATCGCGTACCCGATGCCGAATTCTGGCGCACGCATGAATTTCGCAGGGAACAACTGGTGTTATTCGCCCGCAAACGATTGGTGTCGCAGCTAGAACGTAAAGGCTCCAGTCAGTCTGAAATTGCCCACGCTTCCGAAGTGCTGAGTCCATCGGCCCTGACTATCGGTTTTGCGCGCCGTTTTGCCACTTATAAACGCGCGACCATGCTCTTCAAAGATCAGGAACGTTTGCTGCGCATCCTGACCAACCCCAACCGCCCACTCCAGTTCATCTTTGCCGGTAAGGCACATCCACACGACGAAGAGGGTAAAGAGTTCATCCGGCAGATCGTCAATCTTGCCCGGCAAACGCCTTTCCGTGATCACCTCGTGTTCATTGAAGACTATGACATGCTGGTTGCGCGGCAGATGGTGCAAGGCGTAGACGTCTGGTTAAATAACCCGCGCCGCCCTCAGGAAGCTAGCGGCACCAGCGGCATGAAGGCTATCTACAACGGCGGCCTGAATTGCAGCATTCTTGATGGCTGGTGGGCCGAGGGCTACGACCCCGAGGTTGGCTGGGCTATCGGCAATGGCGAAGAATATCCGGAAGGCGAGTCCGAACATCAGGATTACGTGGAAAGCGAAATTCTCTACAACATTCTTGAACACGATATCGCCGCCATGTTCTACAACCGGCAGGCCGATAATGTGCCGCGCGAATGGATGGGTATGGTCAAAGCTGGCTATAAAAAGCTGGCACCCTTTTTCAATACCGGGCGTATGGTGCAGGAATATACCGAACACTACTATATGCCCAGCTTTGAACGCTTCCAGCAGTTGATGGAGCCTGACCTGACGCTTGGCAATGCCTTCACTGCTTGGCGAAAAAAAGTACTGGCCAGTTGGAATGGCATCCGTATCAGCGATGTGCAGGTCTCCGAGCAAGAGGTGCACGTTGGCAGCGAAATTGAAGTATCTGCCCTCATCGCCCTCAATTCCTTGACGCCTGCCGATGTGCGTGTGGAAGCCTACTATGGCACGTTAACTGCGCGTGGTGATATTAACGTAGACGCCCAGTCAGTTGAGATGCGTCCCGAAAGTATGACGCCAACAGAAAACGGATCATATCGGTTTAAGGCGAAAATTGTCTATGAAACCAGTGGCGATCGCGGCATATCCGTCCGTGTGATGCCGAATAATCCAAGCCTGCCATCACCCTTCGCCCTCGGCGTCATGACCTGGGCGAAATAAGCGAAGATGTTTTTCCGCCCTCTCAGCCTACGTACGTGGGCTGAGAGGGCATGGTTCGATTCTACCCTTACAACGTAGATAGATACGCGATCAGATCGTTGATTTCTTGCTCAGTCAGCACTTCGCCAAAACCATGCGGCATATGCAGCGCCCAATCTGGCTCGCCATCACGAATCGGAGCAATAAAGGCTTCCGGATCCACAATAGACTGATGCAGATATTCGACCGCCGTTTCGCCTTCTACGCGGGTTTCGGCACGCGCCGCCACGTTCCCCAGTCCTGGCCCAATCAGGCGCAGTTCATCAGGTGTAGTTGAATGGCAGGCGTTGCAAGACCATGCTGCACCGTCAGGTAGAGTATGCTGGGTTGTGAAGACCACCTGTCCATTTGCGGCGTCCCCCGTCACTTCGCCGCCTGAAGTTGCTTCGGTTGGTGGCACTGTCGGAGGAATCGCTTCTGTCGGCACAGTCGTCGCCGTAGCTGGTGCAGATGTCGCCGTTGGCGGAACCGCCGTGGCGGTGGGGGGTGCAGTAGTAGGCGTATTTGTCGCCGGCAGCGGCGTAGCTGTCGGCGCAATCGCGGTCAAATGCTCGCTGGTTGCTGCCAGCGCTGCTTGAGTTTCCTGGGCTTCTGCTGCCCATTCAGGGGTGGCGACGGTACCACAAGCTGAGGCGAAAAGCGCAGCTGCGCTTACGCCAGAGACAAGGATAAGACGCACTGAATTAGTGTGCATAGGTCTTCTCCAGAGGTCAATTGAAATGAAATTGTGTGCTTCGGAATAATCACGCCAGTATAGCGCGCGGGCGGCGGCTTTCCAAGACCGTCAGTCCATTGAGCGCAGGGCAATTGCATCAAAATTAAACCGGCGCTTTTTCTTCAACTAGGCAAATTTCAAATGATGGGCGACGTTGCTCAATTCAAAACGCTTCGATTTGGCGGTTTAGCTTCTTTTCTCCGTGTCGCTGTGGTTCAACCCCGTTCCTCCGATTTAGTAGGGCTGCTATATCAAAATAATGAGAAGATTATGACTGGTCAAGATATGTCGCGGCGGCATGCTTTTCCCGAACCCGCCGATCCGCGCCTTGTTTAGAGGCCAATTTCAGGTTAAGTTAATGCTCACCATCTATGCAAGAGGATGTTGCTTCAATGGGTACGTTGAACCCTGATTTAGTCACGAAAGATCTCGACGCCGTAATAAACGATGCTGTCGTCATTAAAGACAAATACCATAAAACCACGCTTACGCCTGAAGTCATTTTGCTGGCGCTGCTGCGCCGCAAAGAGATGGCTTCATCTCGCTTGCTGGAAACCTTCCGCCAGACTCGCGGCGTGGATCTTAGCAAGCTGGAGCGCCAGACCGAGCTTGCCGCCGAAAGCCGCCGTGATCCTGACGGTAATCTGGATTACATCGCCCGTGGCAACCGGCAGGTGCCGCTGTCTCGTAGTGCTATCATCCTGATTGACGATGCGCTCACGCTGGCAAATTCCCGCGATGAAGTGCGCGTGGATACCGATCACGTCCTCAGTGTGATGGCCGAAAGCGCGCAAAGCACCAGCGGTTTGCTGCGCCAGCAGGGCATCACCCCGAAAGCGATTAGTGATGTGCTGGCCGATAATTCCCAGTTGGTGCGTAAAGACACCACCACTCAAGATTTTGTCGCCGGCGCAAAGACCGGCAACTTGAAAGCGGTCTACTTTCGTGAAAATCTGCTGCGTGACATGATCAACATCCTCACCCAATCGGTCAACCGTCATATCATCCTCATCGGGCCGGATGGGGTAGGTAAGCGCACGCTGGCCTACAGTCTCGCGTTACTCATATCTGAAGGCAAAGGCGCGAAAGGGCTTTCTAGTCTGGTGCAAATTGATGAGACCGCGCTGCTTGATAATGATCAAAAGGCTATACGCGCCGGCATGAATCAGGCGCGCGGCGGCATCCTCTTCATCCCCCATCTTCATCGCTTCTTTGGCGGCGCACTCAAGGCTGAATTTGCCAAAGCTACGCCGATGATCCAGCGCGCCTTTCTGGAAAACGATCCCGTAATTATTGGCTCTACCACCGAGCAGGAATACCAGCAGCGGCTGCTGCCTGTGACCGCTGTCTCGGAACATGCGCAGGTGCTTCGCGTACCGGAGGCTACGCCCGAAGAGACGCTGGAAATCCTGAAGGTGATCCGCCCCCATCTGCAAAGTGATTACGACCTGAACATCACCGATGATGCGCTGGTAGTCACGACGCGGCTGGCGAAGCGTTATTTAGGCGCAATGCCGCTGCCCCGCAGCGCCGAACATTTGCTGCACCGTGCCGCGGCGATGGTCACCATGAGTCGCCAGAATCCGCTTGACTTGCGCGATGATTCAGCGACTCCTGAAAATGCCGCCGACAACACGCTCGATTCTGAAGATATCACCCTCGCCGCCAGCCAGATGACCGGCGTTCCGGTTAACAAATTGGGCGAAGACGAACGCGCCCGCTATGCCAGTATGGTCGAGCATTTGCGCGAGCGTCTGATCGGACAGGATGCCGCCGTGATCGCCGTCAGCCGCGCCATCAAAACCGCGCGAGTCGGTCTCAAAGATCCGCGCCGCCCGATTGGCGCATTCTTATTCCTTGGCCCAACCGGCGTCGGCAAGACCGAGCTTGCCAAAGCCCTTGCCGAGTTTATGTTTGGCAGCGAAGACGCCATGCTGCCGTTAGACATGAGCGAGTTCAAAGATGAATCCAGCCTGAATCGGCTTGTCGGTTCACCCAGCGGCTATGTAGACAGCGAAGCCGGCGGCCAGCTCACCGAGCGCGTGAAGCAGCAGCCCTATATCATCGTGCTCTTTGACGAAGTTGAAAAAGCCCACCCGCGCATCATGGATATTCTGCTGCAAGTGGTTGAAGAAGGCCGCCTGACCGATGGGCGTGGCAACACCGTCACTTTCAGCGAAGCGGTCATTATTCTCACCAGCAATCTTGGCTCTGAAGACCTCGCGGTGCCGGTGCTTACCGATGAAACCCGCGAAGCGGCGATGGATGATGTGCGGACATGGTTCCGACCAGAGTTCTTGAATCGCTTGGACGAAGTGATCATGTTCAATGCGCTCTCTCAGGAAGACCTCTATAACATCCTCAAGCTGATGCTGAAACAGGAAATCAAGATGGGCGCTGAACGCGGCTTGACCTTAGAATTTACCGAAGAAGCTGTTCAGTGGATGCTGCGCCAGAACGACGAGCCGGAATATGGCGCGCGCCCCCTCAAGCGCATCATCCGTCGTTCCGTGCGTGAGCCGCTTGCTGATTTTCTGCTGCGCGCCAACCCGCCTGCCGGTACCATCGTGCGGATTGGTGCGCCAAACGGCGGCGACTTGACCTTTGCCGCGGTTGTGAACGGCAAAGAAGTGAGCGTCAACGCCGGATAATCGAATAAGATCGACCATTACGCATTGATTTTGCCCGTTAATCACGGAGAGACTCATCATGACTGAAATTAACCGTACCATCTTCCGCAAGTATGATATTCGCGGCACCGCGGCGGGCGCTGATGCCCAGCTAACCCCCACCGTTGCCCGTCTGGTCGGGCGGGCGCTTGGCACGTATCTGCCCAAGGCATTCCAGACCGAGCGCGTCTTTGTTGGCATGGATAACCGCCTCACCTCGCCCCCACTGCACGATGCGCTCATCGAAGGATTGCTCTCTACCGGCATGAATATCACCGATATCGGGCAGGTCATCACCCCCACCGTCTATTTCGCATCCGCCAGTTTCACTGGGCGAGCGGCAGGCGTGCAGATCACCGGTAGCCATCTGGACACCCGATACAACGGCATCAAGATGGCTTATGGCGCGCTAGCTTTATTTGACCAGCAAATTCAAAGTCTGTTGGAAATTATTGATGCCGATTCTTTTGCCATTGGCGAAGGCCAGCTTGATACCAATTTTGACATGATGAACCAGCATATGGCCTATATTCAGCGGATGGTGACGCTGGCCAGGCCGATGAAAGTGGTGTTAGATGCAGGCAATGGCTTGGTCGGCACCGTGTTTCCGCAGGTGCTGCGTAATCTAGGCTGCGAAGTGGTTGAGCTGTACTGTGAGAGCGACGGCACCTATCCCAATCATCTGCCGAATCCCGAAGATCCTGAAATGACCAGAGACCTTGAAGCCAAAGTAGTCGAAACCTCAGCCGACATTGGCCTCGCTTTTGACGGTGACAGTGACCGCTGCGGATTCATTGATGAGCGCGGGCATCACATCGCCGCAGACCGCTTGCTGGCGGTGCTGGCGCGTGATTTGCTGGTGCGTAAGCCTGGCGCGTCTATCGTCTTTGACGTGAAATGCTCGCAGGTGCTGCCAGATATCATCCGCGAGGCCGGCGGCGTGCCCGTCATGTGGAAATCTGGTCACAGCCTGATGAAACAGAAGATGGCCGAAATTGGCTCACCGTTGGGCGGCGAGATCAGCGGCCACCTGTTCGTAGGTGAAAATTACTATGGCTTTGACGATGCGCCGTTGGTTGCCCTGCGCGCGCTGGAGATATTCGCAAAAGATGGCAGACCGGTATCGCAGATTTTCGACGAGATGCCGAAGTTATTTGCCACGCCTGAAGTCATCCTGCCTGCTCCGGATAACCTCAAATTTGCTATCATTGATTCTATCACTGCCGCGCTAGACAAAGATTATGATGTATTCACGTTAGACGGCGCGCGTGTGCAGTTTAAGAACGGATGGGGCGTAGTCCGTGCCAGCAATACCCAACCTGCTGTCACCCTGCGCTTTGAGGCTTATACCGCACCCGAAATTGTCGCCTATATGAAGCTGTTCAAGGCCGAGCTAGACAAATATCCTGACGTAGACACCACTATCTTACAGGGGCATATTAACGCCTTCAGCGCTGTCTGAAACGTACCCCTCGATCCTTTCAGTCATTGCAAGGCTGAGGAGATCGAGGGGTGCTGGCGCTTTTTCCCCGCAAAAATCACCCTTACTTGAAGATATGCCCGGTCACGTTCTGGATGTAACTCAGCACGGCTTGATAGGCTTCCTCATCCACGCTGCGCATAATATGAAATTTATCATCCTGTATTTCGAACGTGATTTGCGATTCGTTACCCTTGGAAGTCAGGCGGAAATAATGCGCTTGATCCAGATTGTAGATTTCAACCGTGTGTTCGCCGACGCGATACCTGACCCAGTTGATAGAAGCCATACGTCCTTTTTCCTTGCTGCATATAATTCAAAAGGCCTGATCATATCCATCAAGCCTTTTGATTATAACCGCGAGTGTGCTTAAGAGCGTATTCGGGGCTTTCGCATCAAATCTTAGGCTTGCCCGGACTGGTAAAAATTCACTGCCCTATCCTTAAATTTGACAGAAACACACTTGCATTTCACCCCTCGGCCCGCTTGCGGGCCGAGGGGTCTTTGCCGCGAGTGCGCTTATGAACGTACCAGCGAAATGGTGTATGAGCCGCTGGCAGCAGCATTGTTCGGGTCAGCAACGACAATATAATAGGTGCCGGTAGCAGGCAGCGAGAAGGCCGTGATCATAGACAGTGCCTGCCCTGTATTCTGCCCTCTGGCGATAGAATTATGCTGACTGTCCAGCAGCGCCATGCCAACATTGAAGCCTGAAGCGGTCACCACGATATTGACAATATCCGCCTGGCGGCCTTCGAACGTGTAGATGCCTAACTGCCCTGATGCCAGTTGGCCGATCTTGGTTTCGCCATAAACAATAGAAATTTCATTTGAACTGCTGGTTTGCGTCACTACAGGCGTCACAACCGGGGCTTGTGTCGGCGGCGGTGTGTTCGCCGTTGTATTGGTGCTTGTGCCTCGGTTATTCAGTGAAATCGTATACGATTGTCCGGCGGCGGTTGTCGCATTGAATGCGTTCACCACGATGCTGTATGTGCCAGCCTGCGATAGGCGGAAGTTCTGAATTAAGGCGTTCAGTCCATCGCCGCTGTCGTCGTCACGCGCTGCTTCAGTGCCATCTGGTCCTAGCAGTGTCACGTTCGGATCAAAGCCCGTGGTATCAACTGCGATAGTGATCACGTCGCCAACCGCACCCTGAAAACTATAGGTGTTCAAGCCTTGACCGGAGAATGTGCTTTGACTAGTCGTGCCATAGCTCAACACGTTGCCAGTATTTGTGTTGGTGTTCGTATTTGTGTTGGTATTGGTATTGAAATTTGGTGTTGTGCCAACAGAAGAGGGCAACCCCAATAGCGCCGGGTCGCCAGCGCCTAAGTGGAAGGCCAGCACGTAATCCCCAACGCTGCTCTGCCCGTAACTGCTGATCAGAAAGTTAAAATAAGAAAACTCAAGTTCTACTGTCGGATCGAGATCGGCTATCGGAATGACCAGCAGCGAGTCCAGATTGTCCGCGTTGAGCTGTCCATCCTGATTACCGAGGAACGATCCTGTCAGCGGCATATTGCCGCCCTCACCATAGCATAGGTTCGTCGCGCCTGCGTCATCGCAGGAAATTTCGGCGCCGCTGCTGTTTGTAATCGAGTTATTGTCGGCATCCACCAGCAGAATCTTGGGATCGAATTCCTGAGAGACGCCGATGGCGTAGACGCTTAATGGTACCCCCGCCGCGATCATAGTTGGGCCGGCTAGCGCATTAATCGGGTGTCCAGTGCCATCATCGCTAGCCAGCGACAGACCTTCAATGATCAGCAGAAATTCACCGCTTGAACCATTCACCCCGCTAACATACAGCGAAACATCCATGAAATCTTCAGTGGTATTCTCAAAGACGATGGAGGCGTTGAGGTTGTTTGCCGTAAATTCCCCGGTCGTCGGCAGGTTCCCAAAATAACCGGCAGCGTAAGCATCATCATCGTTACAAAGGGCTTCATTCGTAGCAGTCGCGTGTACTGCCAGCACCGGGTCAAAACCGTTTAGTCCCACCACGGTTGCCATATAAGTACCGGGGCGCACGCTGGTGTTGAATTCAATCCCATTGATGATCGTTGGGCCATTTTCTGGACACTGAAAATCAATCTGCGCAGCTACACCTGCGAAAGGGATCATCGCGGCTGCGAGGATCACGATAGTAAGAATAGAAAGACTGGCACGGCGAAGATTCATAAACTCCATCTCCTTTTCTGAAGGGCTTATCTACCCCTATTAAAGCATGAATTTTGCTAACCTACTTGCAAAAAAGATGAAAAATTATAATTTTCAAACATAGAAGCTAGGGCGCAGTGCTTCCGGCTGGCAAATCCTCTCCTAAAGTGATTGCTAATCGCCCCCGCGCCGGGGCGGCTCCGAACAGAATGTCACATGCTGCTGGTACTGCCGGGCGGGCGGGGCTGTACGTTGCCATATACCCGCTGATGTTTGAATAAGTTTGCCAGTCGTAAGGCGACCACAGCGCCACCGCCACCGTTTTATCTTGCGGCAGCGCGTTCACCAGCGCTTGCTGCGCCGGGTTGCTGATCGCGTTTTGCGTGAAAACGATCACCGTATCTGCATTTTGTGCCGCCGAAACTGCCCAACTAATTTCCTCCTGCCCCGGCGAATCGCTAATACCTACCCACTGTGTTAGCTCCGGGTTGGTGTACGGTAAACAGGCGTCGCGAATTTGATAGCGTGTAGCCAGAAATATCAGCGCTACCCGGCGGGATGTATCCACCGGTATCAGGTCTGATTCATCGCTCGCCAGCGTCACTCCAGCGCGAAACAGGTTAGCCACCGCTTCCGCATGGCGTTCACTGCGCATTCTGCTGGTGGTGGTTTCCACATCTAGAGACTGCCAGTTGAATAGATCATACTGCTGCTTCGCTTCCAGAATACGTCGCGCCGAGTCGTCAATCCGTGATTCAGGAATGCGTCCGTCACGTACCGCCGCTGCCACTGCCTGTATCGCCTGAATCGAAACCTCCGGGCCGGTGCTGGGGCCAAGTGCCAGCATATCCACCCCCGCCTCAATTGCCATGAGTATCGCGTCATAAAAGTTGTAGGTCAAATCAACCGCATTCATGTCCATAGCATCGGTCATGATGATGCCGTCAAAACCCAACTCTTCGCGCAGCAGTCCCGTGACCACTGGGTAAGACAGCGATGCCGGCATATTCGGCGTCGGGTCAAGCGCCGTATACCACAAGTGTCCGACCATCATCGCCGCTACCCCGCTTTGTATCGCACCGCGAAACGGGACGAGTTCAACCGTATCAATCCGCTCCCGATCCAGCGTGAGGCGCGGCAGCTCGGCATGCGAATCTGCGCTGGTTTCCCCGTGACCGGGAAAATGCTTGGCCACAGCCATGATGTTCATCAACTGCATGCCGCTGATGTATCCGCTAATCGCCTCGCCAACCATCTCCGGATCGCTGCCAAATGCGCGCCGAAAAATGATCGGATTATCGGGATTAGTCTCTAGATCGCCAACCGGTGCAAGATTCATGTTCACGCCAACTGCCTGCAGTTCCTCGGCTACGGCAATCGCCATTTGCTGCGCCGCGTTTCGCCCCGCCGCGCCCATCAGCAGCGGCGTTGGCATCAGCGTGAAACCAGCCTCTGGCGTGAGCCGTGAAACCACGCCACCTTCTTGATCGGTGGCAATGATCAACGGCAGCGCACCCGCTTCCTGCATCGTAATCTGCATAGCATTCGTCAGCGCGGCCACGCCTTCCGTGCTGGTCACATTGTCTGAAAATAAGCTGATCGCGCCGGGCTGCCAGACGCGCAAAAATTCCTGAGACGGCTGGTTTAGCATCGAGCCGTGCAGCGTGACCATGAACATCTGCGCAATTTTTTGCTCCAGCGTCATCTGTTCAAGCAGCGCATTAATCGTCTCGTCTGCCTGCGTCGCAGTCGGACTCAGCGTGAGCGCAAATAGGAGGAAAAAGCTGAGGGTGGTAAATATCTGGCGTAAAACACCCGGTTTCACTCGAAACCGGATGCTGCCGCTTAAGTTGGTGTAGGGCATAGGCTAATTTTATTCCGACTGTTCGTTGAGGCGATACCCGATGCCGCGAACATTGACGATCATGTCTTCGTCCAGCCCCATTTGTTTGAGCTTGCGGCGTAGATTGCTCACGTGTGGCCGAATTACTTCCCGGGCTTCGGCCTCATCCACGGAATAGCCGCGCACTTCGCGCACTAGTTCGTGGCAAGAAACCACACGGCCTCGATGCGCCGCCAGATAGAGTAGAAGGTCAAATTCGGTAGGTGTGAGATCAATCGGGTGATCGCCCACTGCAATCTGATAACGCCCCGGATAGATGGTCAGCGGCCCAAGCTGCATCACGCTGGCGATCGGTGCTTCAATCAGCGGCATCTCTCCAACGGCAGCGCGTACCTCAGCGAAAGGATCGCGTATTTGCCCGTTGGCCGGGGTTTCTTCCGGCGCCCGGCTCAGTTCCTGTACGTTTGCGCGAATAGCTTCCAGCAGGGTACGGCGGCGCTTTAAGGCGCGCGCCCGTTCAATGCCCTGTGCCACGCTCTGGCGAATATCCTGACTGGTGCTCGGCTTAATCAGGTAATCATGCGCGCCCAAACGCAGCGCCTCTACGGCAGTGCCAAGGCTGGGGTATGCAGTCATCAATATGACCACTATATCTGCATCTTGATCCTTGATCCGGCGCACAAGTTCCACGCCGTCCAAACCCGGAGGCATCCGAATGTCGGTCAAAATGACATCGAAAGTCTGGTTTTTCAGCACTTCCATCGCATCATCGCCGCTGGAGGCTTCGCGCACGTTGTAGCCAACCCGCTGAAGCGTCTTGCTGACCGAATAGCGAATTGCCGCCTCATCATCGACGACCAGCACGAATGCCGGGTCAAAAGTATCGGCTGCCATAAAAACCTCTATAGAAAATATGAGTTAAAGTCGGCATTCTATGAAAAATTAAGAATACCTTGTGCTAATTATTTTGCAACCTTGTCGCTGTTCTGGTAAGTCAAAACGTAATTTCCCTGGTTGCTATTACGAATCTCATTCTCTTTTCACAGTCGCAAGGCAGTTTTTCCCTCACCCACGCCCTGCGACCAGACACAGCATCCGGCGCCGCAGAACGTTCCCTCACTCGCTGCATCATCTCGCTAAACCCGCAATTTAGCTCACCGGCGGTGTCCGATAACCACATCTTCCCGCGTCAAGCGCGCGGTTAACCCGCCCGGAAACTCAGCAGTAGCCCCGGTTTCGCCCGTATTCAAAAGCTCCACCCCGGCCAGAATGTGCTCATGCCCAATTTCCTCGCTCATGCCTGATGCGCGCGCGGCATGGCGCACAAAACGGCGCTGCAAGGCTGGATCGAGCTGCTTGAATCGTTGGCGATTCATTGAGATCTGATCTGTAGATTGCTTAGCGTGGCGTAGTGCCTGATCGTTTAATGCGGCCTCAATGAATGCATCATCTACCGCGGCGCTCTCTGCCAGTTGTGCCAGCGCACGGGCAGCGCCGGGAAATCGCGTCTCAATTTCGGGCAGCAGCGTTTGCCGTAAATAATTACGGGTGTAGCTTTCATCGTCGTTGCTGGAGTCGTGGCGCGGCGTAATTCCTTGCGCCGTATTATAGGCTTCGATTTGCTGGCGGGTGGCGTTGAGTAGTGGCCGGATGACGCGGTACTGCGGTGCGTAGGGCATCGGCGCTTCCATGCCCATACCGGCTAGCCCTGCGATGCCCGTGCCTCGTAGCAGCCGCATCAGCACCGTTTCCGCTTGATCATTTGCATGATGCGCGGTGGCGATTATGCCCGCGCCAATTGCTTCCGCAGTTTTCGCCAGAAATGTATAACGCGCAAAACGGGCGGCTTCTTCAATGCCCATCCTGCGCGATTGCGCCAGCGCCCGCGTGTCCGCATATCCCGTCACACAATGCACATTCCACAATTGGCACTGCTCAAGCACATACGCCGCATCGGCAGCGCCTTCAGCCCCGCGCAGTCCGTGATCCAACGTTGCCGCCGTCAATTCGATATCCAGCGTTTTTTGATCCCGCAGCGCAATTAGACCTTGTGCCAGTGCCATTGAATCTGCGCCGCCAGAGACCGCGACGATGACTTTTGAGCCTTTCGGAAGCAAATTATGGCGGCGAACTGCCCTCCGAATTGCTTCTTGAACGTCCATTTCGCCTACGCCTCCCTGACTGCTTTTTTGTTGCATACTAGTGCATGCTATAATTCGACGCTGTCTACTTCCGTTGAGGAAAGTGTTGTGCTCAGTCCGCTTGACTATTTTTTTGGACTATTCTCGCTAGACATAGGTATAGACCTCGGGACAGCCAACACGCTTGTGAGTGTACGCGGCAAAGGCATTGTCATCAACGAGCCGTCTTTTGTCGCGTTGGAAAAGAAAACCCGCCGCCCCATAGAGGTTGGGGCGCGCGCAAAAGAAATGTGGAGCAAAAATCCGAAGGATATCCTGATTGTGCGCCCGCTGCGTGATGGCGTAATCAGCGAATTCGACGTGACCGAGGCGATGCTGAATCACCTCATCCACAAAGCCCACGAGCAAAGTTGGGTTCCAATTCCGCGTCCGCGTGTCGTGGTTGGCATTCCCAGTGGTGTGACCGAGGTCGAGAAACGCGCCGTTTACGACGCCGCTTTAAGCGCCGGCGCGCGCGAAGTCTATCTTATTGAAGAGCCTGTTGCCGCGGCTATTGGCGCGGGGCTGCCCGTTCAGGAAACGCGCGGCAGCATGATCATTGATATTGGCGGCGGCACGACCGAGGTCGCCATCTTCTCGCTGGGCGGGATTGTCATCAGCCGCTCGATTCGCGTCGCTGGTGACGAAATGGACGAAGATATCGTCCAATATATGCGTACTAAACATAATCTGCTGATTGGTGAACCAACTGCGGAACGCATCAAGATCGAGATCGGATCAGCGTACCCGCTGCCTCAGGAACGGATTATGCAGGTCAAGGGGCGCAATCTTGTCACCGGCCTGCCGAATACCGTCGAAGTCAGTTCTATCGAAATCCGCGAAGCCATCAGTGGCTCCGTGAATATCATCATTGATACCGTCAAAGATGCGCTAGACGCGACTCCGCCGGAATTAGTCGGTGATCTCATGGAAAGCGGCATCTGTCTGGCTGGCGGCGGCGGCCAACTTAAAGGTCTTGAAGATCGGCTGGCCGAAGAGGCTAATATCCGCACATGGGTGGCCGATGATGCCATGACCTGTGTGGCCCGCGGGGCAGGGCGCGTGCTGGAAGACTATAATAATCTGCGCCGCCTGCTTGTTGGCTTAGAACGCGGCAGCACCCGTCATTAATCCAACCTGAGTTTTGGGTAGTTAGCCCCCTAGACCCTCACCCCGAACGTTAGATCGGGGTGAGGGTCTCCCGGATCGCAAGAAATCTGACCATAAAGTTCACAGCGAATAAGTAAATTTGACTTCTTCCTCTATGTCTCGGTGGTTCAAAGCCCTTTCTCTGCGCCCTCTGTTATAATGACCCATCGGAGGATTCATGAATCAAGGCTCCCGGCGCGGGCTGCGCTCAAACAAAGCCATTTATTTCACAGTGCTGCTGGTGCTCGCTGTCGCCTTGATCGGCGCTAGTCAAAGTGGGCTGCTTTCTCCCATTGAAAGCGTCATTTCTATTCCGCTAAATGCGGTATCGCAGGTGTTTAATACGCTGGCGATGCGCCTCAGTGGCGGCGCTGTCGATCTGGCTGAAATCCAATCGTTACAGGAACGCAACGCTGAGCTTGAATCGGCGCTGGCACGTTTGCAAGCCGAAGTCGTTGAACTCCGCGAAGTCAGCAGCGACTATCAGCGCCTTGCCGATCTTGTGGATTACACTAGCGCGGCACGCGCGCAGCAGTTCGTATCTGCCGATGTCATCGCTTCTGAAGAAACCCCGCTGCGTACTGTCACCATCAATCGCGGCACCCGCGACGGCTTGCAAATGGGCATGCCCGTAGTCACCGCGCAAGGGTTGGTCGGGCGCATCATCGAAGTGCAGTCCAACGCCGCGCGGGTGCTGCTGGTGACCGATCCCTCCAGTGCCATCAGCGCTCGCCTGCAAACCACCCGCGCTGAAGGTACAGTCGCCGGTCTGGTTTCCGGCAATCTGGAAATGTCCTTCATCCCGCTGGGCGAAACCATTCCCAATGGCGATCTCGTGATCACTTCCGGGTTAGGTGGTAATTTGCCGCCCGATCTGGTCATCGGGCAGGTCACCAGCAGTCGTCAGGGTCTGGACTTGTATCAAATCGCGCAGGTACGCAGCCTGATTGACTTCGATGAACTGGAAATCGTGCTGGTCATGACCAATTTCCAGCCCGTTGATCTGTCCGAATTTGCCCGCCCCGGCAGCTGAAACTAATCTTTAACGATGGGAAACTGGTTCGGTCTGCCGCTGCTAGTGTTGGCAGCAATCATTCAGGTCACGTTTGTGCCACAAATGCGACTGCTTGGCGGCGAGCCGAATTTCGTCATGCTGCTGGTGATCTCGTATGCCGTTCGCGCGCGCCTTGAGGAATCAGTGGTCTGGGCTTTCATCGGCGGCATCCTGCTCGATCTGATGACCTCGCTGCCCACCGGAGCTTCGGTCTTAAGCCTTTTGTTGATCGTGATCCTCATTGATCAAATCCGTTTGCAGCTGGCGGGCGTAGGTTTTCTGGCGATTATCGGGCTAATGATCGCCGGAACCCTGACGATGCAGTTCGTTGCCCTCGCATTAACCATCTTAAGCGGTTATAACGTACGCTTGTTTGAAACGCTGTCGTATGTTGTGCTGCCTTCGATAGCCTATAACCTCGTCATCATCTGGCCGGTCTATTGGTTCGTGCGGCGTTTCTGCCGTCCGCCCGTGCCAGTTCTATAGAATTACGATTGCTCGTTTCATCGAGCGTGGAGAGTTATGCAGCGTTACCTTCCATTTCAGGGCTGGCGGTTGACCTTCTTACAGGGGATCATCTTTGCCGTTTTCCTGATCTTTGGCGTGCGTATGTTTCAGCTTCAGGTGGTGGAATATCCCACCTATCAGGCCGCCGCCAACGAAAACCGCCTCAGCGAACTGCCGCTGGCTTCATCTCGTGGCGTGCTTAGTGATAGGTTTGGTCGCGCCATTGCCCTGAATGTGCCAGCTTTCAACGTCACCGTCATTCCTGCCGCCCTTCCGGATGGTCAGGATGATGTGCTGCGAATTTACAACCGTTTGTCTGCTTTGACTGGCGTGCCGCCCACGCGCAGCATCGCCAATGCTAGCGGCAGCCAGGTTCGCAGTATTGAAGAAATGGTAGATGAGGGCGAAGGTATCGCGCCGTATCGCCCGGTCGTCATCGCTCAGGACGTGCCGCAGCAGGCCGCCATGCAAATTATGGAAGAAAGAATCTCATTGCCCGGCGTAGATGTTGATGTCGCTTCTGTGCGCCAGTATCCCACCGGCGAATTAACCTCAAGCCTTGTCGGTTACATGGGGCCAATTCCGCCTGAACAACAGTTGGCTTTGATGGAATTAGGCTACGACCCGGCCTATGACCGTGTTGGCTATTCCGGTCTGGAGCTTTCGCTGGAGTCGGCTCTCTCCGGCCAGCGCGGGCGCGTGGTGCGTGAAGTAGACGTGGCCGGTCAGGTGCTTCAGGAACTTGAACAGATAGACCCTGTGGCCGGTTTAAATGTGCAATTGACAATTGATACCGAATTGCAGGCCGCCTCTGAAGAGGCGCTTCGCAACCGCATTAACCAGTTAAATGCCGATGAAGGCCGTATCGTCAGCGAAACCGGCGTCGTCATCGCCATGGATCCCCGTACCGGCGAAATCCTCTCGCTGGTCAGTTATCCGTCTTATGATAATTCGCGTTTCGCCCGTAACATTGACGTTGATTATTACCTTGATGTGGCCGCTAACCCGCTGCTCCCGCTGGTCAACCATGCCACGCAGTCCCTATATCCGCCCGGTTCCATCTGGAAAATTCTCACCGCCATTGGCGTGCTTCAGGAAGATGTCATTGATCCCTATTCGTTACTGTTTGATCCCGGCGATCTGATCCTGCCTAACCGCTATGCGCCCAACGACTCAACGCTCGGACAGCGTTTTGTCTGCTGGTTAGATGAGGGGCATGGCAATCTGGATATGCGCGGCGCGCTTGCCCAGAGTTGTGACGTTTATTTTTATCAGGTGGGCGGCGGTAATCCCGAAGTGTCGTCGCAGGTGCTGCGTCCCAACGGGCTGGGTATCACCGACCTTTTCCGATATGCCACCGCGTTTGGCATCGGCTCGTCGCAGGGTATTGAGCTGCCCTTTGAGAATCGCGGCTTCATGCCGCAGCCAGACTGGAAACGGCGCACGCAGGGTGAAAACTGGTCTACTGGTGACACCTATAACGCCGCCTTTGGTCAGGGCTATGTGAACGTGACCCCGCTGCAGCTGCTCAATTCTACGGCAGCTATCGCTAATGGCGGCACGCTCTTTCAGCCGACAGTCATTCGTGAATTTACCGATGAAGATGGTAATGTGGTTACGCCCTTTGAGCCGGAAATTTTGCGAACGCTCAATCTGGACGAGATCGAGGCCGGCCAGCCTATCCGCCTGCTGATGACTGAAGACATGATGATGTACGGGCAAAGCAGCCTCGCCTGTACCTGTGAACAAACCAGCCAATGGTATAATCCTGCGCGCTGTAACCCCGAAACCTATACCAATCAGGTCAATATCAACCCTGATGATCTGGGTGTGCCGGATATGCGCCCGTATACTGTGGCCGTACCCGCGACCTATAATTTCACCGATCGTTACTGTAGTTCGCTGATGTTTAACCCCAACTATCAGCCGCCGTTCATTCGCACCGAGCATTTTCAGACGGTGGAAGATGGGATGCGCCTGACCGTCACCAACGGTACCGGGCAGGCTGCGAACTTGCCTTATGTAACCGTAGCCGGAAAGACCGGCACCGCCGAATACTGCGATGAGATCGCCCGGCCTTTAGGCTTATGTCGCCCCGGCAACTGGCCTGCGCATGCGTGGTTTACGGCCTATGCGCCCTATGAAGACCCCGAAATTATCGTCATCGCCTTTGTCTATAATGGCGGTGAAGGTTCGGCGGTTGCCCTGCCAATAGTCGTGCAAACCATAGAAGCCTATTTCCGCCTGCAAAACGAACGCAATCAGGGCGCGCCGCCGCAGCCAGCGGCGAACCCCACCATGACGCCCGCCGTTCAGCCGTTAGATGCGAATGTCCCACTGGTGCCAACTCTTGAGTCTGCCGCGCCTTCAGGTGCCGTGAATCCTGCTCCCGCCGGTGGCGCATAATAACCTATGGCCATCTTTTCGCTTCCGCAGCAGTATAAGCAGCAGTCAACCTATTGGATTCCGCCGCTGGCTGCTGGCGCTGCTGCGTGGACGGCGTTTATGGTCATCGGGCAAACGCCACTGATTCGCGCTTCCGGGCTGGCCTTGGTGATTGTTGGCATGGCCCTGGCGCTGCGACCCTTTGGCGCGGTGTTCGCCGTGATCGGAGCCATAGCGCTGGCTTTTTCGCCTGCATTCTGGGCACAAACCGGCGGCGTTGAACTGCTCAATCCGCCAGAGGTGATTGCCGCCCTGATCGCCGCTTTAATTGGCGCTGCCGCTCTGCTTATCTGGCGGCGGAAAGCGTTGTGGGGCATCGGCATCGGCGTCCTGATTTTCGGGGCGCTGTTTTTATTATTCGTCGGTACGCCGCGCAGCCTCCGCTTGACCACGCTGCTCTCAGCATGGCTTCTCTATTTGATGATTGATGGCCTACTTGCCGCTAATCCCCGCCCCGATTCGCCGCCAACAGGGCAGCTTGGCCCGCAGCACACGTGGGGCATCCTCATCATCGTCACGCTTGGCGTGCTCAACGATCCCCTGTTCGCCATGATGTGTCCCGCCATCATCCTTGGCCTGTTTCTCACCAGCAAGCGTATGCCCCTGATCTACTGGATATTGCTCGCCGGAATCACCCTTTGGGGGCTGCGCGGTATTGTCACGCTCTATGCTGATTCAGCATGGTGGGGCATGAATGTCAACCTTGCCGAAACCAACGGCATACAGGTTCCATTCCTGATCTCGGCGGGCTGGCGTGAGCCTTCTCGATGGGTTTATCTGATTGAACTGCTGGTCTATCAATTTATGGCGGTAGGGCTGGCTTTAGCCGTGATCGGCCTTGCGCGGCTCTCTCGCTGGTATCCACCCGTCGGCGTCGTGACCATGATCGCCTATGCCACTTACGCGCTCTTTGGCCTCGCCTATTTCGGCGCTGATGCTTCAGTTTTGCTCATGCCCATGCTTATGATTCAAGTGGTCTGGATGACTTATGCCGTCTACGCCCTCAATCAATGGATCATGCGATCTTCACTCTCCAGAGCGCCTCTGCTCCGCTGGCTAGTTCCAGCGGCATTTATTCTGCTCCCATTAGCCCTTCTCACCCGCATCCCCGGCGTCCTCCCCTAATCCCTTCCTTTAACTTTCTTAATCTTTAACTCCATTTTTCCACCACTCATCCCTTTTCTTTTCACTCCCGAACTTTCTTTGCCTAGCGTTTATATTAAGTTGTTGGGTATAGTTAAGGTGCATACTTGTCACCTACCTCATTCCTGTTTTGAGTGCTTTTCATGCCAGATTCAACCGTTGCTATCAAAGGCGTCAATGACGGGTTACTCATCACCCTCGATCCTGTCGAGGAGTGGGGGTTGGTGACTGCTGAACTTGCTACCCATATTGACGAAAAAGGCGCGTTCTTCAATGGTGCGGAAGTCACGCTTGAAGTGGGTACGCGCCCCGTTCGTAAGGACGAACTCACTTCCGTCAAGGCGCTGCTGGAACGGCGGGGTATGACTTTATTCGCAGTTTCCAGCGATAGCGATACTACGTTAGAATCAGCCATTGCGCTTGATCTACGGGTTCGCGCCAATAGTTCGCCGCCGTCCGGCGCCGCCTACGAGCCGGATGCGCTGTTGTCATTCAATTCTGAAGAAGATGGCCTTGCTGGCGTAATGATCCGCCGCACCATGCGTTCGGGGCGCAGTGTTCGTAGTCAGGGGCACGTGGTCATTTATGGTGATGTCAATGCCGGCGCTGAAATACTGGCGGCCGGCGATGTCATCGTCTGGGGCAAGCTGCGCGGCAACGTCTATGCTGGTGCTGATGGTGATGAAACTGCTGTCGTCTGCGCGCTGGATATGCAGCCAACCCAGCTGCGGATAGCAGGTTATATCGCGATTTCACCGCCCGAGAAACGGCGGAAACCAAAACCGGAAGTCGCCCTGATCCGTAATGATCGAATTGTCGTAGAAGACTGGGACGGCTAGCCGCACAGGAAAGGAATTTAACATCTATGGGGGCTAACGGAGGGGCAGCGGCAAAACCGCAGCCACCGAGAAAATCTGCAACCGGCGCCAAGGTTATCACCGTAACTTCGGGCAAGGGTGGCGTCGGCAAAACCACCACCACCGCGAACATCGGCGTGGCGCTGGCGCGGCTGGATCAGCGCGTCGTCCTCATTGACGCCGATCTTGGTTTGCGCAATCTCGATATCATCATGGGGCTGGAAAACCGCATCGTCTACGATCTAGTAGACGTTGTCGAAGGGCGCTGTAAGCTCCGTCAGGCCATGATCAAGCACAAGCAGCTTCCGGAATTGTATTTGATACCAGCGGCGCAAACCCGCGATAAAACTGCGGTTAGCCCGGCAGATATGATCAAAATGGCTGACCAGATGCGTCCGGAATTTGATTTCATTCTGATTGACTGTCCGGCAGGTATTGAACGCGGCTTCCGTAATGCCGTTGCCCCTGCCGATGAAGTCCTGATCGTTACTAACCCTGAAGTTTCTGCCGTGCGCGATGCGGATCGCATCATCGGCCTCTTAGAAGCAGAAGGCAAAAAGACGCCGCATCTAATTTTGAATCGCGTCAAAACCGAGATGATTCGCAAAGGCGAAATGCTTTCGCCTGAAGATGTGACTGATATTCTTGCCATCAAGCTAATCGGCATTGTGCCTGAAGATGAGAACGTCGTTTCATCCTCGAATAGTGGGATGCCGCTTGCTTTCTTAGATGGTTCGCGCGCAGGCACCGCATATCGGAATATCGCCCGCCGTTTGATGGGCGAGAATGTTCCCTTCATGCAGTTAGACGATAACAGCGGGTTCTTGAAACGCATACAGCGCTTATTTGGCGGCCAAACTGGATAAATGGGGGGCGAGGGGGATGCCAGGCTTATTTGATCGTATGTTTGGCCGTGCGCCGAAAACGGGGTCCGGTTCTAAAGCCAAAGAACGGCTTCAATTTATTCTGATCCACGACCGTATTAATTTGCCGCCAGAGCGCCTTGAGGCGATGAAGGCAGAAATTCTACAGGTCATCTCTAAGTACGTCTCTGTAGATAGCAACAATGTTGATATTGCGCTGCAAAACCGCGAGCGTACGCCGGCAATTGTGGCGGATATTCCGTTTAACAAAATGATCGAGCACGATGATCCGGATGAGGATGACCCGAAACCTCCGAAATCCCCTCAGAAAGACGCCGAAAAGAAGCCAGAATAGAGAAGGCCAACGAACTTCTGTATAATGTGCCGGGATTGTGGAATCGATAACCCTGCATGAGACCAACCGGCAGCCTCTGGCGACAATTTGACTATATCCTCCTCGGCGCGTCTATCCTGCTCACCGTCATCGGTGTGCTGATGATTCGCAGTTCCACGCTGGGCGCCATTGACCCTGACTTAATCAATCGCGTCCCTGACCAGATTCGCTTTGCATTTCTCGGCTTTGGCTTGCTGCTGGCATTAGCCGCGCTGGACTATAAACTTCTCGGCGGCATCCACTGGTGGCTTTACGGCCTGATGATCCTGCTGCTGATCCTGGTTAAGCAGTTCGGCGTCGAAGGCGATGGCGGCGCCCAAAGCTGGCTCAACGTGGGTATCCGTATCCAGCCCTCCGAAATTGCCAAAGTGCTGATCATCATCACCCTCGGCATGCTGCTGTCGCGCAATTATGAATCCCTTGATAAATTGAGCACGATTGGTAAATCTCTGATCCACGTTGGCATCCCCGCGCTCCTTATCGTCAGTCAGCCCGATCTTGGCATGACCATCGTCTTTGGCGTGCTCTGGTTAGTGATGATCTGGGCTGCCGGGCTGCGCTTAAAGCACATCGCCATCGCCGGGTTGGTCGCCTTATTAGCCGCGCCGATTATGGTGCCGGTGGCGTGGTCACAAATGGAGCCTTATCAGCGTTCGCGTATCACCTCGTTCATCTTCCCCGAAAGTGACCGCGACGCCTACTACAATATTTTGCAGGCGCGCATCAGCATCGGTTCCGGTGGCTTGATGGGGAAGGGTTATGCTAACGGCCCCCAGAACACAGGCCGCTTTTTGCGGGTGCGCCATACTGACTTCATCTTTAGCGTCATCAGCGAAGAATTTGGCTTTGTCGGCAGTGTCGCCGTCATGTCGCTGCTTGGGCTGGTCATTTTTCGTATTCTGCGCGGGGCGCGCCTCGCTGCCGACCCGTTTGGTAGTCTGATTTGCTATGGCGTCGCCGCCTTCATCTTCTTTCAAACTTTCGTGTCCATTGGCATGAATCTTAGTTTGATGCCCGTGACCGGATTGACTCTGCCCTTTGTTAGCTCCGGTGGAACAAGTTTATTATCTACACTGGCCGGAATTGGCCTTGCCGAAAGCGTGATTATGCGCGGGCGCAAAGCCTGATTCAGCCCTGTATTCATTGAGGCAAAATCCAGAATGACCGATCATAAAGCGTTAGCCGCGCTGCTTTTTCCCGATGTAACCATGACTCCTCAGGATTGGCTGAATCGCTATCCGTCACGCGCGCTATCCGAAGGCGCGCAAACCACTCGTTTTGCACCCAGCCCCACCGGTTTTGTCCACATCGGCAGCATCATGGCTTCGCTGGTCTCGCGCCGAGTCGCCCACCAGACAGGCGGCGCATTCATCCTTCGTATTGAGGACACCGACAAGAAGCGCGAGCAGGATGGCAGCGTCGAGATGATCGTTCGCAGCCTGCTTAATTTCGATCTCGCGCCCGATGAAGGCATCGTCGCCGTTGATCCCGAAGTTGAAGCCGGTGATTATGCGCCCTACACCCAGAGCGAGCGCGGTGAAATGTACTGGTCATTCGCTAGAGAGTTAGTTGAAAAAGGGCTGGCTTACCCGGCGTTTGACACCGAAGTCGAACTCGATCAAACTCGCAAATTACAGGAAGCGCAGCGGGTGAAGCCCGGCTATTATGGCCGTTGGGCGCGCTGGCGTGATGCTTCTTTAGAAGAGGTGGAAGCGCGTTTAGAGGCTGGCGAACGCCCCGTCATTCGCGTGCGCGCGCCGTTCCCCGCCGAAGGCCGCGCGAAATTTGTGGATGCCATCAAGGGACCGCTTGACTTACCTGAAAATGAGCAGGATGCGGTGCTGCTTAAGTCCGGCAACCGCCTGCCCACCTATCATTTCGCTCACGTTGTAGACGACACCTTGATGCGCGTGAATCTGGTCATTCGCGGCGATGAATGGCTGCCTTCCGCCCCGCTGCATGTGCAGTTATTCGACTATATAGGCCAACCGCTGCCCACTTATGCCCACGTTGCGCCCATCGCCAAAATGGACGGCAGTTCTAAGCGCAAGATCAGTAAGCGTAAAGACCCCGAAGCCAATGTCGCCTATTACTACGAACAGGGCTATCCGGTGCAGGCCGTCACTGAATATCTGCTTAATCTCGCCAATTCTGATTTTTACGACTGGCGCAAGGCCAACCCGACCGCGCCCAACAGCGAATTTGAAGTCAAACTGGATCGCATGGGCGTAGCCAGCCCCCTGTTTGACCCGGTGAAACTGAACGACATCAGCAAAGACATCATCGCCACCTACACTGCCGAACAGATTTACAACTACGCACTGAATTGGGCGGAGCAGTATAACCCGCGCCTTGTGGATGTTCTGAGTGCAGATCGCGCCTACAGTCTGCGCGTATTTAACGTTGAGCGTACCGGCGAAGCGCCGCGTAAAGATATTATGAACTGGTCAGACATTGAACGCGCCTGCGGCCTTTTCTTCGATGAACTTTTCAGCGGCGCTATTGCCGCTAACGGTTATCCTTTCCCGAAAGTAGAGATTGCCGCCTTACAAAAAATTCTGGAGCGCGGCGCAGCCTTTGACCCCGCGCAGCCCAAAGAAGAATGGCTTGCCGGGATGCGCGCCTTTGCTGCGGAACTGGGTTTCGCCCCTGATGCGAAGACCTTCAAGAAAGACCCGACCGCTTTTAAGGGGCATTTTGGCGATATGATGATGGTGCTTCGCGTCGGGCTTTCTGGTAAGACCAACACCCCTGATCTCTACGAAATGCAGCAAACACTGGGTGTAAAGCGCGTTCAGGAACGGGTACAGCGTGCGCTAGCTTATATCGGCGAAGGCGCGCTTTAAGCGAACCTTCAGTCTTGATCGCGTGGATCGGCTCTGATATACTGCCGACCATCTTTGAGGGATAGTTCAACGGTAGAACTATGGACTCTGAATCCATCAATCCTGGTTCGAATCCAGGTCCCTC
>JACSRP010000105.1 GCA_014879665.1 Anaerolineae bacterium
GGCGAATACGCTGCACGCCCGCGCCGTGAGGGTGACAGCAGCGATAGGCCGCGCCGCCCATCTTCAGGGAAAAGCGGAGAACGTTCTGAGCGTAGTTACCAACCACGTGGCGAACGCTCTGAGGGAGATCGTCCACGTCGCAAGCCGGACGGCGAATACGCCGCCCGCCCGCGCCGTGAAGGCGACAGCAGCGATAGACCGCGCCGCCCATCTAGCGATCGCCCGCCACGGGGTTCTAAGCCGCAAGGCTCACGTCCCAGCAGCAGCAGCAAGCCACGTTCAGACAGCAGTGCGCCGCGCCGGGAAACCCGTTATAACGATGAAGAAGAATAATTCGCCACAAAGGGACAAGCGCATTGAGCAGCACTGCGGCAAATACATCAGTACAAGAATACGTCGCCAGACAGCCCAGGGTTGCCTGGCGACGTGACATCATGCGGGCCGTCATTCGCATTATCTTATTTAAGATGCTTGCGCGCGTAACAGTCATCGGTGAGGAAAATGTACCGGAGACGTCCCCATCAATTCTTATGATCAATCATATTTCACTGCTTGACCCTATTCTGGGGATGGGCGCGGTCACCAAACGCTATGTCATTCCCATGAGCAAGCTAGAAAACAAGAAAAACCCGCTCATTCGTCCGTGGATATGGTGGTGGGATTCGTACTATGTAAATCGCGGCAATGTTGACCGTCAGGCGCTGCAAAGCTCCATCGAGCTTCTCAAAACCGGGCAGCTGCTGCTCATTTCCCCGGAAGGCACCCGCCACAGTGAAGGGTTGCAACAGCCTAAGGACGGCCTCGCCTATTACGCCACCAAAGCCGATGCCCTGATTGTGCCTACAGCCATTACCGGCACTCAAAATTGGGTTAAGCAAATGTTCACGCTGCGACGGCCTAAAATGCAGATAATTTTTGGGAAACCCTTTCGCCTCAAAACAGAGGGGCGCGCCCGAATTCCGCGAGACGAATTAGCAGCAATGACCGAAGAGGCAATGTATCAACTTGCAACCGCCATTCCTGATGAATATGCAGATCTGCGTGGTGTTTACAGAGACTTAAGCAAAGCGACAACGGACACAATTGAGTTTGTGATACCCGAATAACCCTATCACAGTATTTACACCCGACTCAGCAGTTTTGGCGGATACGCTCAATCATATCTGTTAGTCTCTCGTATCAATCTTGCCAACAACAATCAAAGGTGCATATATGTGCGGGATTGTCGGGTATGTGGGTGATCAAAAAGCAGCACCTATCATCCTTGATGGGCTGGGACGTCTTGAATATCGAGGCTATGACTCTGCCGGCGTAGCCATCATTCACGATGATCGCATCCAGATTCGCCGTGACGTGGGCAAGCTCTCCAATCTACGCAAGCGCGTGGTTGACGCGCCTCTCACCGGCTCTGTTGGCATTGGGCATACCCGCTGGGCAACCCATGGCGCGCCCGTTGAGCAAAATGCCCATCCGCACGTCAGCATGGACGGCGAGTTTGTGGTGGTGCATAACGGCATTGTTGAAAACTACCGCGAACTGCGCGATGAACTCACCGCTGAAGGCGTACATTTTAGCTCTGACACAGATACTGAAGTGATAGTTCAACTTATCTCCCGTTTTGCCCGGAATGGAGCGAATGGTGATGTGACTGAAGCGACACGCCGTGCGGTGCAGCATTTGCGCGGCGCACATGCAATTGTGGTCATGAGCCGGACGCAGCCTGACCGTCTGGTAGCAGTACGCATTGGCAACGCCGGCGGCATTACAGTTGGGCTTGGCGAGAGTGAAAATTTTATCGCCTCAGATATTCCAGCGATTATTGAACAAACCCGCCGTATGATTTTCCTTGAGGATGGTCAAGCGGCAACGATACAGTCCGATCAAGTAAGTATCCAAACACTGCAAGGCCGGCCAGTTACCCCTACCGTTCACCAGATACCGTGGGATGCTGTAAGCGCCGCTAAAGGCGAATATCAGCATTTCATGCTCAAAGAGATTTTCGATCAGCCTCGCAGTATCACCGATACAATTCGTGGGCGGGTAGATTTTGAGCATGGGCGCGTCCTCTTACCGGATCTCAATTTAAGCGGCGAAACCGCAAAAATGCTATCTCGCCTCGTGATTGTCGCCTGCGGCACCAGCTATTACAGCGGGCTGGTCGGGAAATTCTTCATTGAACAGTTAGCGAAACTCCCCGTTGAAGTAGATTATGGGAGCGAGTTTCGGTACCGCGATCCACTGCTTGGCGAAAATACTGCTGTGCTTGCTATCACCCAAAGCGGGGAAACAGTAGATACACTTGCCGCGATGGAAACAGCACAAAAGAAGAAGGCGCTTTTGTGGAGCATTGTCAATGCCATTGGCAGTCAAGCCATGCGTGTTGCGACTGGCTATATTACAATGAATGCCGGACCAGAAATTGGCGTCGCCTCTACCAAAGCCTTCACTGCAAGCATCGTAGATCAATATTTATTGGCGCTCTATCTCGCCCAAGAACGAAGCACGATCTCACATGGTGAACTCAGCGCGCATTTGCAGCACCTTGCGCAGCTTCCAGATCTGGTGGGTCACGCTCTTGAAAGTTATTCGCAGGTACAAGCGTTAGCAGCCCATTTCCATAATCGCCGTGATTTTCTATTTCTGGGGCGTGGCATCAATTACCCGGTCGCACTAGAAGGCGCATTAAAGCTAAAAGAGATTAGCTATATCCATGCGGAAGGCTATCCTGCTGGAGAGATGAAACACGGCCCTATTGCCCTCATTGACGAGAATATGCCGGTTGTCGCCATTACGACCAAACATACCGTTTATGACAAAATGATCAGTCAGATCGAGCAAGTCAAAGCACGCGGGGGCGTTGTCATCGCTATTGCCACCGAAGGGGATCTGGCTATCGCCAGAAAGGCGGATCACGTTATATACGTCCCGACATCTCCAGAGATCATTTCTCCAGTCATTAATGTAATCCCATTGCAACTTCTGGCCTATGCGATTGCGGTCAGGCGCGGCGCTGACGTTGATCAACCGCGAAACCTTGCCAAAAGCGTCACCGTCGAGTAATCGGGTCGTAAGCTTTAGGCGATACTAGTATAATCTTGCGGCTCTATGTACTAGTAGGGGTGTTCACAGTTTGCGAATTTTGATCACAGGCGCCGCCGGCTTTGTCGGCAGTCATCTTCAGAATCATCTCAGATCAACTTATCCAGATGCCGAAATACATGGCACATTGTTTAGCGCATCGCATCAGCTTGCGGATCCAGCAGCAACAGGACACGTGGTTAATCTATTAGATGATGAATCTGTCCTAGCACTGATCACCCGCGTACAACCAGACTGGATTTTTCATCTGGCGGCTTCGGCCAATGTCCACAAATCATTTGAAGCTCCATGGGCAACGCTGGAAAACAATTTACGCGCACAGCTAAATGTGATTCAAGGTTGTATACGGGCTAATATCGCACCGCGCATTCTGGTCGTAAGCAGCGGAGAAGTGTATGGCGTTGAACAATCTGCTGATCATCCTACCCGTGAAGATGCGCCCCTGCGCCCGGCCAACCCATATGCAGTTAGCAAAGTGGCGCAAGATATGCTGGCGCTGCAATATTTTCTGAGTAATCATCTGCCCATTATTAGGGCGCGGCCATTCAATCATCTCGGCCCCGGGCAGGCGCTAGGTTTTATTGCCCCGGACATCGCCCGTCAAGTTGCGACCATTGAAAAAGGCGCTCAAAAGCCGCTCATTCGCTGTGGCAGCCTGACAAACGAACGCGATTTTACAGACGTACGCGATATCGTACGTGCCTATACGCTGTTGATCGAACATGGAAGCGCAGGTGAAGTCTACAACGTTTCTAGTGGGCAAACCTGCACTATTCGCGCTCTCGTTGATAAAATGCTGAAGCTTGCAACCATGCCTATTGAAATTGAGTCCGCTGCTAACTTCATTCGCTCTTCCGGCGTAAGCAAATCATGGGGCGATCCTACACGATTACGCCAAGCAACGGGCTGGATGCAGGAGATTCCTCTGGAGCAAACCTTGTTAGATGTATTAAACGACTGGCGTAAAAGAGTTTAAGATCGGTTAGCCTTAAGAATAACCCTATTCTGATCTGGCATAATATACAAAGACTATTCCATCAATCTGCGGCGGCTTGCACATTGACGCCTCGTGGTGGATATGTGACAATCGGCGTAGTTCAGCGAAAGCGAAGTTTAAATGCGTAACAATCGCATGACCGACACCACTACTAATTTCCTGACTTCAAGGTGAAGCAGGTTTGTGTCGGCGCGTTTAGTTGTGATTATTAAACACCCCGGCACAAGGGGTGTTTTTGTTTCTAGCAGGTAAAACTATGGAGGAATCGATATTGGCCGCGCAACCCACCGCACTCGTTAGTCTGGATACACCCGAATTTGTACACCCGGCTGCACACCGTATTCCGGTGAACAATTATCCGGCGCAGATGCAGCCTATCCCCCCGTCGCGCATGTTCTTGATTCGCGATGCCTTAAAGGCTTACAAAGAAAAATACGGCACGCAAGCCGTTACTTATGACGCATCACAGGGCGATGGCGGCGCCAGCTTACCCGGTGTGCCAACTCACATTTTGCAAAAAGCGTTAGAAATTCAATTAGAGCATGGCAGCGCCTACGATCAGCCATGGGGAACCGTTCGCTTCCGTAAGTCGGCCGCTGAAAAATATTGGGGCTTGCAGCCAGCATCAGGGTGGACAACCGAGAATATCGTGTTTGTTCAAGGCGGGCGCGATGGTTTACAAAAAGCCTACGCCGCAATGATCGCTCTGGGGCAAGGGCGCGTCGGTGATGCGCTAGTGGTTTCGCGAGTTCCATGGATCTCATACAACTGGGGGCCGTATGCCGCCGGCCTGAATGTTCTGCTGGCACCCGGCATCCCATCAGAAGGTTGGCGCTTCACCCCGGAAAGTATCCGCGAATGTGCCACTTACGCCGCGCAAGAAGGCCGTCAGATTGCGGGTCTGATCATCACTTCACCGGATAACCCAACCGGCCGCACCATTCCGCTAGATGAACAAATTCTGCTGGCACGCACTGCGCTGGAAGCTGGTTATCCGTTCGTGCTATTCGACTGGATTTATCATTGGGTAACTGATCAGGGACCGTCAGACATCAACATCATTCTGCAAGCATTTTCACCAGAAGACCGCGAAAAGCTAATCTTCCTTGACGGCCTGACCAAGAGCCTTGGCGCATCCAATATACGCAGCGCCCATCTGCTGGCAGGAAAGGAAGTTGTCAAGTACATTACCAGCCAGGCTTCACACGGGGTAATCCCTACATTCTTCTCACAGGCGGTCGCTATTGCCGCTTATGAGGAGGGTTTCGCAAAGGCAGCAGCCTCCATCATTGGCCCGTGCAGCGAAAGCCGGAAGATGCTGCGAGAACGCCTACAACGCGAAAATATCCGTCACATCACCGGAGACGGATACTATGCGTTTATTGACTGCACAGATTACATCAATGCCGGGCGCGAAAAGCTGGATTATCTGACTGACTCAGAAGGTCTCTTGAAGCATCTTGGCGAAAATCACGGCCTCGCGGTCGTGCCCGGAGTCTATTTCTCGCAGGCAGGCGCCAACTGGATTCGTTTCTCCTATGCCCTACCCCCGGAAGTGACCGCAGGTGCGTTAGATCGACTATTCGAAGGATTAAACGCGCTGGTCTAGCTAGCGCGTAAACAAAAATGGGATACCAGTGACGGTATCCCATTTTTGTTATAGGTTGATTACCTTACGATCCCGGTGTACGCGTTGGGCGCGGCGTACGGGTTGGGCGTGTGGTATTAGTTGGCACTTCGGTTGGTTCATCTGTCGGCGCAGTAGTGCGCGTTGGGCGCATTGTACGGGTTGCAGTTGGTTCGTCCGTAGGCACTTCGGTCGGCTCATCCGTCGGCGCAGTGGTGCGCGTTGGGCGTGGTGTGCGGGTTGCAGTTGGTTCTGCCATCGGCTCTTCAGTTACTTCTTCAGTCGGCTCTACCGTGGCTTCTTCAGTTACTTCTTCAGTCGGCTCTACCGTG
>JACSRP010000133.1 GCA_014879665.1 Anaerolineae bacterium
TCCTGCCTCAGGAGGGCTAATAATATGCCTAATGCACTGGGACTTGAAAGAGCAGATTATAAGGGTTCGCCCAGCACCCTTTGCCCCGGCTGCGGCCATGACTCGATCTCCAATCAGATCATCAGCGTTGCCTATGACGCGGGGTTGCCAATGCACCGCGTTATCAAGCTGAGCGGTATCGGCTGCTCCAGCAAAACGCCCGCCTACTTCATGGGGCGCTCCCATGCCTTTAATGCCGTTCATGGGCGCATGCCCTCTGTTGCCACTGGCGCGACCACTGCCAACAGAGATCTCATCGCCATAGCCGTCAGCGGCGATGGCGACACCGGCTCTATCGGCCTAGGCCAGTACAAACATCTGATCCGCCGTAATGTACCCTTGGTTTATATCATCGAAAACAACGGCGTATATGGGCTTACCAAGGGTCAGTTCTCGGCCACTTCCGATGAAGGCCAAAAATTGAAGTATTACGGCCTGAATGAGTTACCCGCGCTTGATCTCTGTCTTGAAGCCATTATCGCCGGTGCAACCTTCGTTGCCCGTAGTTTCAGCGGTGATAGCAAGCAGGTACAAACCCTGCTCAAAGCTGCCCTCAGCCACAGCGGCACCGCCGTTATTGACATCATCAGCCCTTGTGTAACCTTCAACAATTCACCCGACTCCAACAAGAGCTATCCTTACGGCAAAGCGCACGAAATTCCGCTGCACGAATATGAGTTTCTCCCTGTGGGTTACGTGCAGGAGCGTGAAGAAATCACCACCGATTACGCCGAAGGTGATACCATCGAAGTGGCTATGTACGACGGCTCATTCATTCGACTGAAGAAGCTGGATAACGGACATGATCCCCGTAACCGCCGCCAAGCAATTGATGTTCTCGAACAGGCACAGCGCGAGCAGATGTTCTTGACCGGATTGATCTACTACGAAGAGCCTCGCCCAATCCTGAGTGATATTTTGCAGCTCGTGAATGCTCCGCTGGCGACTCTACCGGATGAGAGACTGCGCCCTTCTGAGGATGCGCTCGATAAACTAATGCAGGTATTCATGTAATATCCATCAGAAACAGGAAGTAGAAAATATCCCTGATATTCCCTACTTCCCAAAAATAAAGATGCGGGCGAGCCAAATGGCTCGCCCGCATCTTATGGACATCCTGATCCGATCAGTCGGGCTTAGGGATGATTTCCCGTGTTCTCGGTCACATACAGCGTGCCGCCCACACTTCCCCCTTCAGCATAACTCGTCACCCAGATGTCATAGCGCCCGCTCTGCGGCGAGTTGAAATCAATCGTCGGGTTCAATGTCCCGAATGAGTCATCAACACAGGCAAAGCTGCCGCTCGGCCCATTGATAATCATCGTTGTATCTGCGCCGCCAATGAAGTAGAAGCGCAAAGTCGGGAATGCGCCGCTGGTATAGTTCACGCTGAATGTCGGCGCAGATGTGGTATGACCATAGCAACCGCCGCCGAGATAGCTCGTGTCAACCGGCCCACCAGCAGTGATCCCCACAGTAAATGGATCAGGCACAAACCCGGCTGTGAGCGCCGTGGAACCAAAAACAGCCGGCTGCGTATAATCCAGCGTTGGCGCAAGCGTCGGCAGAATCACCAGCGTGAGGATTGGCGGGAAGAAGATATCTGTAGTAGGCGTCGCCGTGCTGGTAGAAGTAGTAGTTGCGGTGGCCGTTAGCCCCACGCCTGTTGCTGGCGGCGGCAGAGTAGCTACGGTGACCGCCGCGCAATTCCCGCCAGCAATCACCACCGTTGCCGAAACCCATCCCACTAATCCGTTTAGATTAATTTGATACCACGAGCTATCGGGCATGCGCGCTTGAACGGGCGCAGCAATTCCCGGCTGAAGCTGGCCAGCAATCGCAAAATCAAGTCCCGGGCCGCTGCGAATATTGATGGTCTGCCCGCGTGACGACGCAGTTAAGCATGGGCCGGCAGGCGGGATGAACGGCGGCACGTACGGCGTAGGTGTCGGCAGCGCAAGCGTAGGTGGCAGCGCCGCCGTCGGCACAACGGCTATGGCTAGAATCTCTCCGGGACAGGTAATTGTGCCGTTCTCCGGCGCCAAACACACCGTGAACGGCTCGGATGCCGCGCTACCGCCATGTGCGATCTCAAGCATATAACGAACAGTTCCCGGCGGTAAACGAAACCGACTTCCCAGTAACCGCGCGCTGCCATTCACCAAAACTGTGTTTGTAGTTGCATCGCGCAGTGTCACCAGCGGGCCTGATGATGGTATAGCATTATTTACATTTTCAGCCTTTACAGTCAGCATCAGCACATCTGAAGGCGAGGCAAGAAACGAGAAGAATTGAAAGGGTGCTTCCGGCTCCACCAAAGTTGTCACTGGCAGCCCAACGATGAGCGCAGTAGGCGGTGGCAGTGCAGGGCCTCCCTGCACACTCAACACAAATTGCCCGACAGATCCATTCGCCCCCGTCACTTCCAGCAAATATTGCCCCGCTGTCGTAAATCCAGCCGTTGTCTGAATTAATGTCGCATTGTTCAAATTCTGTACCGTCTGCTGAACCACGCCGCCAAACGTTAAAACGCGCAGCGTGGGTGCAAATCCAGGCGTCAGGCCTATCACTTGCAGCGATGCCAATTGAGGGTCAGTAACAGCCAGCATATAAACAACGGTCGGCGTTGCCGCCGTGATTTCCCCCGTTTTATTATCGCCAATGCTGACCGGCACAATAGAGCCGGCCTGTGCAAAAGCGGGCTGCGCAAATACGCTGACCACCATCAAAAGAAGGATGCAAAGCAATATCAAACGATGTCTTCCCCGAAAAACGTCCATTTTTTATTACCTTCATGAGTCAATATGAAAACGCCTACATTTCAATGTATGTGGAAATACGCATAACGCAAGCATTTGCCCTGCAAAAAACCTGCAAGAATAAAAACTGCCCGACTATTTGGGGGTCTTTCCTACCGGGTTATATCACGGATTCACTTGTAGCGTTACTGGAAGATGGTATCTTTAATGCCAGCAACCAACCTTTACATCCACATCACTTTTCGGACTCAAATTCACATCAAGGATGCCAGATGCCCGACTTTTATCGTTCTGACGTTCCATCTGTCTTAGCAGAAGTTGACAGTAACGCCGAAACAGGTCTCAGCAGCGCGCAGACCGCCGAAAGACTCAATAAATTCGGGCGCAACGAACTTCCCCGTGACGACACCACCCCATTATGGAAAGTCGTTTTGCAGCAGTTCACCAATATTCTGGTCATCGTGCTAATTTTCGCCGCCGTCATCTCCTTCCTTTTAGGAGACATTGAAGACGCCGTAGTTATTTTGATCATCATCATTCTGAATGCTGCGCTGGGTACTTTTCAGGAGTATCGGGCAGAGCACGCACTCGCCGCTTTAAGCGCCATGCAAGTCCCTAACGTGCGCGTTCGCCGGAGCGGCAAACCAGAGCAGGTGTTAGCGACAGGGCTGGTTCCCGGCGATATCGTCCTCCTTCAAGAAGGGGATCGCGTTCCAGCCGATGGACGGATGGTATTGAGCGCCAATCTACAAATTGAAGAAGCCGCGCTCACCGGCGAATCGCAGGGGGTCTATAAATCCGTCGAGCCAATAACAGAAGAAAACCTCCCCCTCGGTGACCGTAAAAATATGGCCTATATGGGCACATCGGTCACCTATGGTCGTGGTGAAATGGTGGTCATCGGCACCGGGCTGGATACGGAACTTGGCAAAATCGCCAAAATGCTGATGAGCGTCGAAGATTCACAAACACCGTTGCAAAAGCGTCTCGACCAATTGAGCAAGTATCTCGTTTTCGGCGCAATCGGCATCGTAGGGATCGTGTTTGTGGTTGGCCTGCTGCGCGGAATCCCGCTGGAGGAAATGTTCCTCACCTCTATCAGCCTTGCCGTTGCGGCTGTGCCGGAAGGGCTTCCTGCGGTCATCACTATCGCCCTCTCGCTTGGCGCTGCCCGGATGGTGCGTCGCAATGCGCTCATTCGCAAGCTGCCCGCGGTTGAAACACTCGGTTCTGTCACCACCATTTGTACCGACAAGACCGGTACCCTGACCAAGAATGAAATGACCGCCACCATGCTTGCGCTGCCCGGCCATGATGATGTTCGCATCACCGGCATTGGTTACAACACCGAGGGCGGTTTCCTTGATGAATCCGATAAACCGATAGACCCAAAAACAGACGATGATCTTGGCCGTTTCCTTAAAGCGATGGCCTTGAATACCGACGCCTATCTTGAGGGCAAAGGCAGCGGCGATCTAAAAGTTGTTGGCGATACAACCGAAGGCGCTTTAATCGTCGCCGCCGAAAAAGTCGGTTGGTCACGAGAATCGCTCGAAGAAAACCTGCCTCGCGTGAACGAACTTCCCTTCAGCAGCGAGCGCAAAGCAATGACCACCATTCATAAAGTGGTCAAGGCAGATCAGCGACTTCTATTCACCGATGCGCCTTATGTCGCAATCACTAAAGGTGCGCCAGACCGCCTCGTCACCTGGGCCAGTAAAGAGCACATGCCGGAGGGCATCGTTCCGCTAACAGAAGAACGTCGCCAAAAATGGCAGTCACAAGTGGACAGGATGGCCGGGCAAGGATTGCGCGTCATTGGCGTAGCTTATCGCCCATGGGCTGACATCCCCTCAGAAATAACGCCAGAAATCGAGCGAGATCTTACCCTGATTGGCTTAGTTGGCATCGTTGATCCCGCCCGTTCGGAGGTGAAAGACGCCATTCAAACCGCTAAAAATGCTGGCGTACGCTCTATCATGATCACCGGCGATCATGCGCTCACCGCCGAAGCCATCGCCCGCGATCTAGGCATTATCAATTCAAACCAGAGGGCAGTTCCCGGCGTCGAAATTGATAAGATGAGCGATCAACAGCTCAAGGAAGCCACTCACGAGACCGCCGTTTTTGCGCGCGTATCGCCAGAACACAAGATGCGTCTGGTCAAGGTGCTGCAGTCCGAAGGTGAAATTGTCGCCATGACCGGCGATGGGGTCAATGATGCTCCGGCGCTGAAGCAGGCCGATATCGGCGTAGCCATGGGCATCACTGGCACCGAAGTGAGTAAGGGCGCTGCCGATATGGTGCTGACGGACGATAACTATGCGTCTATTGTGGCTGCCGTCGAAGAAGGCCGCCTCGTTTACGACAATATCCGCAAATTCGTACTATTCCTGCTCAGCTCGAATATTGGCGAAATACTGGTGATGTTCATCGGCATTCTGGTCGGTCTGCCGGTGCCGTTACTCGCTATCCAAATTTTATGGGTAAATCTACTCACAGATGGTCTGCCCGCCATTGCGTTGGGCTTTGAGCCGCCAGAACCTGACTTAATGGAACGCAAACCTCGCCCGAAAGATGAAAGTATTTTTGCGGGCGGGATGGGCAGAAGCATCATCTTCCGTTCCACCCTGCTGGCCGTGATCACGCTGGCAGCTTTCCTGTTCGGCCATGCTGCCCATAATCTGAATCCCTTGAGCCATACCCTTGGTATCGAGTATCTGAGCGAAACCCAACTTGCCGGGCTAGCTGGCACAGCGCCGGCGAACTGGGAAAGCCTCTCAACGGAAGCGCGTATTGAATTACTGGAAACTAATGGCGAAAATGCTGATGAAGATGCCTTGAGTATTCTGGAAGCTGCCGAACGCCTGCCCCGCACCATCGCTTTCACCGTACTCGCGTTAGGGCAGCTGTTCCATGTCATCGCCATCCATGCTGGCGAAAAGACGCTTTTGGTTCAGGTATGGTTCAAGAAGAATATGCTCATGCTCTGGGCAGTATTGGCGACGGCAATTCTTCAGTTTGCCGTGATCTACGTCCCCTTCTTGCAGGGTATCTTCGAAACCTACCCTGTGGGGTTAAACGAGATGCTGGTTGCTATTGCGCTTGCGTCATTGATGTTCTGGGTGATCGAGGGGCTAAAACTGGTCAACCGTAACAGGCCAGCCACAGCTTGAACGACCATATAACGCCGGCTATCAGTGGATAGTCGGCTTCACCTCTCTCTGCACACAACTGCGGAGAGGGGATGACCAGGCTGCGCTTTTCGGTGCGCCGCAGTGCAGCCTGGTCAGAACGCAATCTATCTACAGCCATTTTCACAAACCAGCGTTGTAGCATTTAGTGGTATAAATAGAGAAAATACCGTTTAGCGTGGCATCTGCAGGTAAACTAACTGTCGCCGTTCGCCCGGTTGTCCATTACAATATTACGGCTTTTCTGTTTGAGGCATTTGTATTTTGACGGTTCGTTATTGTAAAAAGCACGATATAAAGAAAATGCCGACAGTCGTCGGCACTTTGCTAAAACTAGATGGCGAAGATCTTAAACTAGAGCTTCGCCATTGCCTTGATGCACTTTGTACAGGCACTCTTCTGCACGTACTTCCCACCTTCAAAAACGCGAACGCGCTGGATATTTGGGTTGAACTTGCGGCGCGTCGCCCGCATCGAGAAGCTGCGCTGATTACCAAACTGCGGCTTCTTCCCGCAGAGTTCACAGACCGCCATTTTTCTGCCTCTATTCTCAATTCTACGTACAAACCGGTTGGTGATGCTACCATAGCCCTCCTCCAGAAACAAGGGCGTGCCACTGCCCTCATTGACCAGATTCCCTACCGCGAGGTGTCCCGATGATTACCCGTCAAGTATTCCGTGATAATGCAAACATGATGGCTGATGGCTATCTAGTGAAACAGCTTTTTGGTGCTGGCCTGCAATGGCTGGAACACAACCGCGATACCGTAAATCGCCTGAATGTTTTTCCGGTACCAGACGGCGATACCGGCACTAATATGCACCTGACTATGCGAAGCGCTTATCTTGAAATTGCGCAGTTGGAAGAAACCCATGTCGGCAAGCTCGCCACTGCAATTGCAGAGGGAGCGCTAAAAGGCGCGCGCGGTAACTCTGGCGTCATCCTTTCGCAAATTTTCGCTGGTACCGCTAAGGCACTTGAGCACCACGACAAAATCACCGCTGAAGCATTTGCCGAAGCCTGCAAGCTTTCGGTGGATTATGCCTATAAAGCAGTTGAAAAGCCCGTAGAAGGCACCATTTTGACGGTTTCCCGCCATATGGCGCTGGCTATCGAAAAGAACTACCAGCAAAACACCGATCTGATTGTCCTACTAAAGCGAATGGTCTTTGCTGGCCGCGCCGCCCTGCGCCGCACGCCGGAAATGATGCCGTTGCTCAAAAAAGCCGGCGTGGTCGATTCCGGAGGGCAGGGATTGGTATATATCTTTGAAGGGATGCTCCGTGCGCTGTGCGGCAAAGACTTAAGCGCTCCGCTTCTGGAAGTAGACGTGCCCGCTAAAGCCGAAAGCTGGGAAGATGCGCTCGTTCCTGAAGATGAGCTTGGTTATGGCTATGACGTTCAGTTTCTGATGCGCGGCACTGATTTGAGCATTGACCGGGTGCGCCGCGATATTCAAGCGATGGGTTGGTCAACGTTGGTAGTGGGTGATAACAGGCTCATCAAAGTGCACGTCCATGTGCACAACCCCGGTGATCCCTTAAACTACGCTGTTCAATCCGGTGCAGCGCTCGATGATATCGTCGTTGAAAATATGCAGCGCCAGTACGAAGATTACATACAAACCCGTCAGGTTCAACAAAAGATCGCTGCCCCACGTACCGACATTCAAGGTGTCGCCGTGATCACCGTCGCCAATGGTGAGGGATTGCGCCGCATATTTTCCGAACAGTTTAATGCCGCCCATGTCATCTTAGGTGGGCAAACCATGAACCCCAGCATTGGCGATTTCCAGAATGCCATCAGCGCGCTTCCCAATGAAGACATCATTTTGCTGCCAAACAACAAGAACATCCTGCTGGCAGCGAAGCAGGCAGCAGAACATGCCGGTAAGGATAAACGTGTACACGTTGTCCCCAGTTACTTCCTTCCGCAGGGCATCGCTGCCATGTTTGAATATAGCAACTTGTGCGATACTGGTGAGTGTGAGCTGCATGAAGTTGCAGAAGCAATGACCTCTGCCCTCTCGCATATTGTCACCTGCGAAATCACCTATGCTACTCGCAATGTCGCTCTCGATGATCTTCACGTCGAAGCCGGTCAAATTATCGGGCTGATCAATGACAATCTAGTCACCGCGGGCGATGATATGAAGCTGGTCACCGCCGATTTGCTAGTAAAAGCCAATATTGACCGTCACGAACGAATCACCGTATATTTTGGCAGTGATTCCAACCAGCGTGAGGCGGAACAGTTGGTCGCATATTTACAAACGCTGCACCCGAAACTTGAGTTTGAAATTATTGATGGGGGGCAGTCCCTCTATCCCTATATCATTAGTGTCGAGTAATGACCAATCGGCCCAACATCGCCGTTCTCACCGATAGTTTTGCTTCCTACAGCGGGTTTATCGGAAGGGATACACCATCGCTGACGATCTTGCCAAACTGCATTCAGATTGGTAGTCAGCGTTATCGAGAAAACCTCGATCTGAATAACGAAGACCTGCTTAGTTTGCTGCGTCAGGCTAATCACGCTCCGCAGGTGACGCCGCCTTCCGTGACCGACTATGTGGAAGCCTTCACCCGAATAGCAAAAACCGCTGATGGCATCATCTCTATTCACGCCTCCAAAGAGATTTCGCCTAGCTGGGCAAACGCGCAGGCGGGCGCCCGGCAGGTCAGCCATTGCCCGATTACAGTACTTGATTCGCGCACTATTTCTGCCAGTCAAGCCATGCTCGTTAGGCTGGCATTGGAACTAGCAGCCAGCGGTCTCGGTCTTGAGGAAATTGCCCGCGCCATGCGCAGCGCAGTAGACCGCACATACTGTATTTATTACGTAGAAAACACAACCTTCGCCTTCGAAAATCGTATCATCAAGCCTGCTCATGCCATACTGGGAACGATGGTTGGCGTTAAACCGGTGCTCACTGTTGAAAACGGGCACTTGGCAGCGATGGAAAAAGTCAAAACCCGTGCGCAGGCAGTAGAGCGATTGGTTGAGTTTGCGCTAGAATTCGCAGAGGTTGCTGATACCGTAATTCTGCAATCGAAAGCACAATCAACAGATACTCGCAAATTACTACTGGAACGATTAAAAGTCGAATGTCCACAACGCGCCTTCCCAACCGCCATCTACGGAGCTTCGCTGGCAGCGCTTATTGGAACCGATGCTGTCGGTCTGGCAGTCTTTGAAAAAGAAATGGATATGGCAAATGGCATTTAAGAAAATTCGATTTATTACCGATAGCACCGCCGATATTCCCGAAAGCCTCATTGAAAAGCATCAAATTACAGTGGTGCCTGTTTTCGTAAATTATGATGGCAGCAGCTTTGCCGATGACGAAAAGGAATTATCCCGCGAAGCATATTACAATAAGCTGCAGCATATTCGCCCGTTCCCAACCACTTCGGCCATGCCGCCCGGTCTATGTGAAAAAGCCATTGCGCAGGTCGCAGATGAATGTGATCACATCTTCATCGTAACCTTATCAGCCAAGCTTAGCGGGGTGTACAATGCATTTCGTCTAGCGGTGCAAAAGCTGCCTACGGATCGTTATACACTAATTGACAGTCTTTCAACCACGACCGGCTTAGGCTGGCCTGTCGTCATCGGCGCCGAGGTGGCCGAAAAGACCGGCGATATTCAGCAGGTCATCAACACCATCAACCGCGTTCGTGATGCAACCCGGGTCTATGCAGCCTTAGGCACCCTTGAGTTTCTGCATCGCAGCGGGCGCGTGGGTTGGGCCGCCGCCGGTATCGGCACGCTGTTACAGATCAAGCCCATCCTCAAAGTTGAGGATGGTGAAGTCAAGTCAATGGCGCGTGTGCGTACCTTCAGCCGCGCCGTAGATGAATTAGTGACCGCGGCACATGCTCACGCGCCGTTAGATCGGCTTGTAATTCTATACGGCATTGATCTTCAAGGCGCACATGCTCTACGCGATAGACTCAAAGACATTGCGCCGCCAGATCAAACTTATATCGTTCGCATTAATCCGGCTATCGGCACTCATATTGGCCCCAACGGGCTGGGCGTCGTTCCGGTTAGCGCTTCATGGAAGAGTTAGCTTCTACTTATGCCATCCGCACTTGAAACTCTGGTCAAAATTCTAAAACTTGAACGTGAAAAAGGCTTTCAAAATACCGCTGTAGATGGCGGCCTGTCTGCCTTTAGCATTCGCTGGGCAGAGCAGGCCCATACGCAGGCGCGTAAGCCGGAGCATCATGCGCTGGTAGATGAACTCTCATCACTATTACAGCGCTACGAAGCTGAACCGGCTCATGATAGCCGCAATAGTTCCGTTGAATACATGATGGGACGTATCACTGGCCGCGTCGCTGCCCCGCCAGAATCAATCGAAGCAGCGGCTGTCTGGTCGCAGCGTATGCAGGCGAATCCGCCTCCAGAATCACAACCGCAGCCCCCGCCAGCAAATAACCCGCCGCCACGCGAGCGTAACGACAGCCGTAATCGCAATGAAGATAACAAACACGGTACGCAGCAGCCGCGCGAAGAGCAGCGCCAGAAGCAAAATCAGCCCAATACTCAGAAGCGCGATCAAAATCAGAATCGCCAGGGGCCGAAAGGGGGTGGGCAGCGCGGGCATTCAGAGGGCGAAGGCAGCGATTCCCGCGGCGATTTTAGCAGCCTTGACACAATGGAATTTCGCAGCGGCGCGGCAAAACCCGATCTTCCGGAAACGCCCCGTCTCGCCCGGCCGCCGCGCGCGCCGCGCCGGGAAATGACGCCTGACGAAGCATCAGACTTGCTGCGCGGGTTGAATTCAAGTGTGGACGTTGTTCGCGGCGTCGGCCCTTCTAAAGAAGAAATGTTGCAGCGTCTGGGTATTAACACCATCAACGACCTGCTCACCTTCCTACCCCGCCGCTATGATGACTATACGCAAATCAGCCTGATTAGCCGCCTGGAAGCCGGCAAAACAGTGACCGTCATCGGCACCGTCAAACACACTGAAATTCGTATCGGTCAGCGTGGGCGCAAAGATTTTTTCATGGTAGTTGATGACGGTTCAGCCAGTATCGGCGTCACCTTCTTCAGCCAGCATTACCTGATGCAGGCCATTCGTCCCGGCGCGCAGCTGGTTTTACACGGCGATACCACCGAATTTCGTGGGCGCATTCAACTGACCAATCCCGAATGGGATATGCTGGATGTTGACGATCTGAAATCCATCGGCATTGTGCCGGTTTACCCGTTGACCGAAGGCTTAAACGGAAAAAGCCTTCGTAAGCTGATGAAGCGAACTGTCGAATACTGGTCAGAGCAGGTGCCAGATTATGTGCCTGCCGCCACTCTGGATCGCGCCGAATTGGGCGATCTCGGCTGGAGTTATCGCAACCTACATTTCCCCGAAAGTCCGGATCACCTGCACCATGCGCGGCGGCGCTTCGTCTTTGACGAGCTGCTGCTCATACAGCTTGCCATTCTTGATAATCGCCGCGTATGGCAGTCCGAACCGGCGCATCCGCTCCATATCAGCGATGAAGATTTGCACGCGCTGGTCTCTGCCATGTTCCCTTACGAACTCACCGGCGCACAGCAAAAAGTCATTGCCGATATTCGCGCCGATATTTCTCGTAACGTACCTATGAATCGCCTGCTGCAAGGCGATGTTGGCAGCGGAAAAACTGCGGTTGCCATCACCGCCGCGGCTGTCGCCTTTTTGAACGGCAAACAATCCGCAATTATGGTGCCCACCGGCATTCTCGCCGAACAACATTTCCAGTCCATCGGTCGGGCGCTGGCAGCAATACCCTTCGAGCATAAGCCCAATATCGCCTTACTCACTGGCTCCACGCCTCAGTCCCAGCGCGATGCAATTTATGAAGGGTTAGCCAATGGCAGTATCCACGTAATTATTGGCACTCACGCGCTGATTCAGCAGGGTGTTCATTTCGCCAGCCTTGGTTTTGCGGTCATTGATGAGCAGCATCGTTTTGGCGTAGAACAGCGCGGCTTGCTGCGTGGCAAAGGGCAGAATCCTCATTTGCTGGTCATGACCGCTACGCCCATTCCGCGCACGCTGGCGCTCACCCTTTATGCCGATCTGGATCTTTCGGTTATCAATGAAATGCCCCCCGGCCGCGTCCCCGTAAAAACGCGCATGGTTGATCAGACGGCGCTGGAACGGGTGCATGATTTTGTCAAAGCGCGGCTGGATGAAGGCCAGCAGGCCTTTGTCGTCTATCCGCTGGTCGAAGCCTCAGAATCTATTGAGGCAGAATCTGCCGTCGAAGCCTTTGAGCAGTTGAAGCAGGTCTATTTCCATTATCGCGTTGGTTTACTACACGGGCGCATGAAACCTCTTGAAAAAGATGCCGTCATGACTGCTTTCCGTAACCACGAATTTGATCTGCTGGTCACCACCTCGGTTGCAGAGGTTGGCGTTGATATTCCCAATGCCAGTGTAATCGTCATTAACGGTGCCAATCGCTTCGGGCTGGCCTCATTACATCAATTCAGGGGGCGTGTTGGGCGTGGCGGTCTGGAATCATTCTGCTTCCTCGTCAACGATTCGAGTCAGCCGCTCGCTCAAAATCGCCTTCGTGCGCTGGAACAGACCAGCGATGGCTTCAAGCTTGCTGAAATTGACTGGCAGCTGCGCGGCCCCGGCGATCTCGTCGGCACCCGCCAAAGCGGCCAACCGGTGTTCCAGTTAATGGAAGTGATGACGCCAGAATTAGTTGAACTGGCGCAGCGGGAAGCGCGTACAATTTATGAGGAAGACAATGCCCTTTCGCTGCCGCAGCATCGTTTGCTGGCGCAGCGCGTAAAAATGCTTCGGGATGAACGCAGTGACCTTAGCTAACCACACCATGGAGTAAGCAAATGCCGGTCAAAGCCCTTTATCCCGGTTCATTCGACCCGATTCACAATGGTCATATTGATATTGCCGAACGCGCTGCGCGGATATTTGATGAAGTGATCGTCGGTATCTATGACCTGCCGCGCAAAAATTTGCTCTTCGATGCCGATTCTCGCCTCGAGCTAGCGGTAAATTCGCTTCAGCATATTTCGAATGTATACGTTGCGAAATTCTCTGGATTTACAGTAGACTATGCTAAAGTCGTGGGCGCGCGCGTTATTGTGCGCGGGCTGCGGGTTTTTTCCGATTTTGAGTTCGAATTTCGGATGGGGCTGGCCAACAAACGGCTTGCGCCTGAAATCGAAACCGTCAGCATTATGACGGACGAGAATCAAATTGCGATAAGTTCAAGCACAATTAGAGAAATTGCGGAGCTAGGCGGAGATGTTTCTTCAATGGTTCCTCCCCACGTGGCAGAATCATTGAAGTTGCGTTTCGCCGCTATCAAAGATGGCTAAAATAGCCATTTCGTTTGGCTGAAATGAGGCATAGGAGCAGCGCTCAATGGACATTCAACATCTGGTTGACCGTCTGGAAGAACTAATTGATGAAGGCCGCCACCTGCCCTTCAGCAAATTGACGATGGTTGACGAAGAACGCGCATTGGAAATCATTGACCAGATGCGTATTTCGATCCCTGAAGAGATCGAAAAAGCAGCGCGCGTGCTTGGGCAGCGTGATCGCATTCTGGCACAGGCCAATGAAGAATCTGCCCGCCTGCTGCAAATTGCTCGCGAACACGGCGATCAATTAGTCGAGCGCGAAGCCACAGTACAGGCGGCCAAAAGTCAGGCAGTCAATATTGTTGAAGAAGCGCGTCAAGAAGCCGAAGAAGTGACGCACGATGCCGATCAGTATATTTTGGATCAGCTTTCTGACCTCGAAAACCAGCTGACTAAAGTGCTTGGCGTTGTTCGTAATGGCATTAATAAAGTTGCTATCAGCGGCAAGCCCGCTTCAATCAGTCGCACCAACGCTCCAGTGCAAGCATCGCAATATGCGCGTAATGCCTTTGATGTGCCCAACAGCACCGCGACTAAAGAAGCCGAATAATCCCCTCCTGATAGTTCAACACGGCAGCCCACCCGCTGCCGTGTTTTGTATTTCCACGGTTTAGCGCAAATGCGGCTCGTTTATTTAGCCTCTGGTTGGGCTTTCGGCCTTCTGCTGGCTGCGACCTTTCCCCTATTTCCCCCTGCGCTCTGGCTCATTACTGCGATCATCTCCGCCATTACCGGCATCTTTCTGCCTCGCGGTCGCCGGCGCTGGCTGCTGCTAGCCGCCGCCGCTTGTGCATTAGCCGGGTTTCGATTCTCTCTGATCCCTGTGAATACCGCCCTTGCCGGATTGAACGATTCAGGCGGGTTAACGCTGCAAGGCATCGTCGCCGAAGCGCCGCAGCTTACAGAAAATCGCTATCAATTCCGGCTGAATGTCGAAGCGATTTTGCAGGAAGGCAGCAGCGCTCCAATTTCTGGCGCGGTACTCGTTCGCGCCCCACTTTCAGCACAGGTATCGCAAGGAGAACGGATTCGCGTCACCGGTCGCCTAATCAGCCCGTTCGTCGCTGATCGGTTCTCGTACGCCGATTATCTTCAGCGGCAGGGAATGACCGGCATCCTCACCGATACCGCCATCGAATCTATCGCTCCGCCTGCGCCCGGTTTTTCTACAGCCCTCAGTCAATTCAGAATCGCGGCGCGTAATGCAATCAACGCAGCGCTTCCTGAGCCATCAGCCGGACTGCTCATTGCGATTCTTTTTGGAGATGAAAATGGTCTTGCGCCGCCCATCAGCGACGCATTTGGCGCTGCGGGTATCGCCCACGTCCTCGCGGTGAGTGGCTTCAACATGATTGTGGTTGCTTCAGCCGTTCAAGCTACCCTAAACCGCTTGCGGGTGCCGCGTATCCCCGCAGCCTTCATCGCCATTGCCGCTGTATTAATCTACGCCCTTCTGGCCGGCGCAAGCGTCGCTGTTCTGCGTGCGGCATTCATGAGCATGCTGCTCATCGCTGGCACAGCGCTGCGACGAAAAACGTTCATCCCCGCTTCTTTAGCTTTTTCACTGATCGTACTGACCATCATTGATCCGCACGCCTTATGGGATGTCGGCTGGCAGCTAAGTTTCTTCACAGTGCTGGCACTCTCACAGTTCGCCGCGCCAATTGCCGCACGGCTAAACCACTTAGTAAAACCCCTGCCTTCCGAGCTTACGATCCCCGGCACTCTGCTCATTGAGCCGCTAGCAGCCACCCTTGCCGCACAGGTCGCCGCGTTGCCCATCATCGCCCTGTATTTCGGCACCATTTCGCTGATCGCCCCCATCACCAATCTGCTGGTCGTTCCTGTACAGCCTGCCATCATGCTGTTCGGCATCTTAGGCTTGCTCACAGTCAGCTTTGTGCCGGCCTTCGCCCAACTCTGGTTCTGGTGTGCCGGCATCCTGCTAACATGGACTGCAAATGTCGCCCGCACGGCCGCAAATCTACCTTTTGCGGAAATCTCGATTAATGTCAGCCCCGCGCTTATTGCCTTATACTTCATCGTCTGGATAGGCTGGAGCATCATGTCTGCCGCTCAACCGGTGTGGTTTCAACGTTTCACTACGACGCTTAGGTCACGCGCCGTTTATTCAGCCGCCGCGTTCGCCGCAATTTGTATCCTCGTGCTCATGGGTGCAGACCTTCGGGGCCGCCCTGACGGCAGCCTTCATATCTGGTTTCTGGATATGGAAGGTAAAAATGCGGTGCTGCTGCAAACGCCCGATGGCGCGCATATTCTGCTCGACGGCGGAGATATGCCCTCGCGTTTGCTCACAGCCATCGGAGACAGACTGCCATTTCACGATCAGCGGCTTGAGATGGTGTTCGCTACACAACCCGATATCCAGAATTTCGGCACGCTGCCCGATGTATTAAATCGCTATGACTTCGACATCCTGTTCACCAACGGGCAGCCTAACCTCGATGACACATGGCAGTCGCTTCTGATGCTAGCCGGGGAACGTATTCAGCCGCTTCAAGCCGGGAGTACCATCGTCTTAAGCGACGGCGTATCTATTCAAGCGCTAAATCCGCTGGAAATCCCAACACTTGGGGACAGCCTCGACGATTCAGCTTTAGCCCTACAACTCACCTATGGAGACTTCTCTATACTGCTCCCCGGCGATCTCTCCAGCGATTCCCTGACACGTTATGCTGAAGAAGGTCTCTTGACGGCTGCAACCATCATCCAAGTGCCCCACCCCGTCTCCGAGCGCGCGCTCAATCAACAGATCATGGCAGCGCTGCGGCTTCAAGCCGCTATCATTCAACACAGCGCCACAAATCGCCGTGACGATCCCTCGCCGCAGACGCTGTCCTTCCTTGGCGAAATACCGGTCTACTCAACCTCGTCCGGCACGGTACATCTCTGGACAGATGGCATCACATGGTCAGTGCAGCAAGAAAGTTAGCGCTCACCAGTTAAACGGCTGTGATAGCGATCTATTTCGGAGTCCCCTCATATCCGTGCTAAACAAATCGCCTCATGCCCACGTCGGGCATTGTGCGTTTTGCACCAGCAGCCAGTACATGAAAAAGAATAGGAATCCGGCAATCGCACACAAAATGAGCGGAATAACCACCTTCGCCTTCTTCTTTGCGCGAATGATGCCTGCGGCGAGTAGAGGGAAAACGAACATCGCCACATTGATCACCAGCATGCCAAATTCACACTCTTTGAGAATTTGCTTCTGACCAAATCCAACTGAAAGACTCAATTTCGCTACGATTGCAACCAGCATCACCCCTGCAACCAGTAGCGTAGCGAGCAAGTTTTTATCTGGCATCACCAGCAGCGAAATCAGCGCCAGAATGAATATGGCATAAAGCATGATATTCCAAACTAAATTGCCGCTGCCGGGACCAAGCAAGACTATAATTTCTTGTACGTTGATGTTCATCCTTGAGCCTCGTGGTCGGTAATCATCTGTGTATGTTATGAGTGTAACCTATGTTACAGTAGGCGGCGATGAAGGACATTCAATTTTGAGGTTCTGAATGGCAAAATCTGAAAAAATTCCATTACGCTACAGGTTCATTAAGCGCGTCCTTGCGCAGCGCAATCGCTTTCTTCGGCGTTGGGGCAGCTTTAGCCCCGCCACTCAGATACTGCCCTCCGTCTTTTATCGCGCAGTGCTGAATTTCATGGCACAGGGCGGAACACGCGCAACCTCTCTAGCCTACTATGCGCTGTTCTCACTGTTTCCACTGATCTTGCTGATAGCTGTCGGGTTTAGCCGCCTGATTGGCCCCGCTTTGACCGAAAGGCAAATTGCGTTGGGGTTGGCCGCACTGCTTCCCCCGTCAGCCACCGAAGCACTTCTCGCGGTTCAAATTAACGTTCAGCAGGCAATGGAACAGAGCAGTTCATTTACCATAATTGCAATTATCGGTCTTGGTTGGTCAGGACTGGGTTTATTTTCAGGCATTACCGGTTCCATTGATAGAATTTTTCAGACTCCAGTACGCAACATCTGGCGGGCAAGGTTAACCGCCATGATCATGGCGATCGGCCTGCTCGGCCTCTTGCTGCTTTCGTTTCTTAGCTCGGCAGTGATCCGGCTGTTTTCATCACTAGTATTTTCGCAAGGCAGCTTCTGGCTAACCATCGGGGCCTTGTTTCTACCCATCGGCCTAAACCTGCTCATCTTCATCTTGCTTTTTCGTTATGTTCCCGTGCGGCAAGTGCATTGGGATGCTATCTGGCCGGCTGCCCTTTTCGGCGCTCTACTCTGGGAAATCGCTAAGTTCGGTTTCGGCTGGTATCTTGTTAATGTTGCCAATTATCAGTTCGTTTACGGCACACTGGCTACCGGCATCATTCTGCTGTTCTGGGCATACCTGATCGCATCAATCTTTCTGATCAGTGCAGAATTATGCGCCGGTTTGAATCAGTGGTATGTTGACTTCTTTGTAGCGGAGGTGGAAGCCGGCGCGGGGGATGAGCTTCCAGCCCTGCCAGCCGCTGAAAACCGCCAGTTAACAGGCGCGCAGGATTAAGGGCGGGTAGTTGCGTTTCTCATCGCGGCGTAGTCAAAGAGAATGGCTTGCTGTACACTTGATCCGGCAAAATGAAGGGCAATATTCAGTATGGTGCAGCGTTCACCCGGCCTCGATTCTGAGGATTTTGATATCACTGACATCCCCTCAGGGGATGATCGCAGTATGGCGCGCCGCGTCGCTCTGCAAGTGCTTTATGAGGCAGACAGCGGCCATCACCTTGCGCCGTTTATCCTTGCACGTCATTTGGATGAACGCCAGCCCACAGAGGCTGTTCGTGAACATATTCAGTGGATCGCGGTCGGGGTCAGCGAGAATCAGGCCTCAATTGATTCCATCATTCAGATGCTTGCCCCGGAATTCCCATTGGATCAGGTTGCGATCATTGACCGCAACATTCTACGCATCGCCATCTTTGAGTTTGGCGTTGATGGGCGTACCCCCACCGGCGTCGCCATTGATGAAGCAGTAGAGCTGGCAAAGCTATTTGGTGGCGACGGATCGCCCGGCTTTGTCAATGGGGTGCTCGGTTCTCTGGCCGATATGCCAGAGATGTTATCCCGGCTTCGCGGCGCAGGCACAACCACTTCTGAGCAAGAATCCTAATCGCCATGACGCAGCACTTGAAGAATCGCCCGCCGCCGGCCTTCCAGCCCGCCACGCCACCAGAACCAGACGATCAAGAGTTGCGCATGTCACTGCTTGATCATCTGAATGAGCTTCGGTCACGGGCAGTAAAAACAGCGATTGCCGTCGCTATCGGTTTTGTCTTTGGAATGCTAATTGCGCCGCAAGTGCTCGATATCTTGCGCCAGCCTTACGGCTCCGAAAATCAGTTTATCGCGCTCGGCCCCACCGATGCGGTAGTCTCATTTTTCCGCGTGGCGCTCATGGTGGGCGGCATCCTCGCGGTCCCCGTTATCACCTATCAGCTGTTGATGTTCATACTGCCGGGTCTAACCAATAAAGAACGCCGCTACCTGCTCACGGCGCTTCCTGCCATCTTCCTACTCTTTATCATCGGCGTCCTCTTCACCTGGTTCGTTTTGATTCCGCCGGCTATCGGTTTTTTCGATAACTTCATGCCTGACCTATTCAATCCTCAATGGACGGCAGAGCGTTATCTTGGCTTTGTCACTGCGCTCTTATTCTGGATGGGCGCAGCCTTCGAAACGCCGCTTATATTCTTCGTACTTTCCCTGTTGGGCTTGGTTCAGGCGAGCGTACTCTTAAAAAACTGGCGTGTCGCCATTGTTGGTGCAGCCGTTGCTGCGGCACTTATCACCCCCACCATTGATCCGGTGAACATGATGCTAGTCATGGGGCCGTTATTAGCCTTGTATCTCTTGAGTATTCTGCTGGTCCTCGGTGGCCGCCGACTTGCCAAACTTACAGATTAACCATGGAGCATTTTCATGATGCCAACAAAAACGCTTTCCCCCATACGTATTTATGGCGTCCCTATGGATCTCGGTCAGCGCCGTCGTGGCGTAGACATGGGGCCATCCGCCGTCCGCTATGCCGGGCTGCAAGGTAAACTCGAATCCCTCGGTTACACGGTGACCGACGGCGGCAACATTTACGCGCCTGTAATTGAGGAAATTGACGACGAGCCGATAGACGGTCTGGCGCATAATGTTCAATCCATCGTTGCTGTTTGCACCGATGTCTACCAGCAAGTGCGCGTGTCACTTCGAGCGGGCGAAACAACCATCATCTTAGGTGGTGATCACAGCATTTCATTGGGCAGTGTATCTGCCGCCGCCGATGTAACGCCAAATGTTGGCGTGCTGTGGGTGGACGCGCACGGCGATTTCAATACGCCGTTTACCACCCCTTCCGGCAATGTACATGGCATGGTAGTTTCGTCGCTGGTTGGGCTTTGCCCTTCCCCGCTGATGCTCAGATCAGAGCCTTTAAGCGCCTCACAATTTGCTTATCTCGGCGTCCGCGATCTGGATGTCTCGGAGAAAGTCAATATGGCAGCCAGTGGCGCTTTGATCCGCACCATGCGCGATATTGACGAAAATGGCATGGCATCCGTTGTACGCGGCATCTTAAACGCACTGTCCGGCTGTGATGCCCTGCACATCAGCTTTGATATGGACTCGCTTGACCCACAAGTAGCCGAAGGCGTAGGCACGCCTGTTTCAGGAGGGCTTACGCTGCGCGAAGCACACCTGCTCATGGAAATGCTAGCCGATGATGGCCGCGTGCGCTCGCTCGATATTGTCGAAATTAACCCGATTCTCGATAATCACAATCGCACCGCGCAGGTCGCAGTAGATCTTATCGCCAGCCTATTCGGGCAGCGTATCATCTGATACAGCGCGCCCAGAACGGCGCTTCAGAACGGTCGCTTTTAGCTGGCCGCATCCGGCATCAATATCAATTCCCCGGCGTATTCGCACCGTCGCCGGAATACCGTATTCGCCTAAAATATCAACAAAGGTTTGGATGCGCCCTTGTGCCGAAGGATGCCCGCCATACCCTGTCGTAGGATTCAGCGGAATCACATTCACATGGCAGTTCAGGCCGCGTAAGAGCTGTCCTAATTTCTCAGCCTGTTCCGGCGTATCGTTTTCACCCTGTATCAGCGTCCATTCAAAGGAAATTCGCCGCCCTGATTTTTGAGTGTAATAGCGGCAGGCCGCGAGCAGTTCTTCCAGCGGGTACTTACGGTTGATCGGCAGAAGCGCGCTTCGTTCTTCATCAGTAGCTGCATGCAGGCTGATCGCCAGCTTCACCTGTAAGCCTTCATCAGCAAACTGCCGGATCATCGGGACTAAACCCACGGTGCTCACGGTGATATGGCGCGCGCCCAACCCCAGATCGCTCATTAAGCGTCGCACAGCAGCCATTGAACCCTCGTAGTTGTGAAATGGCTCGCCCATCCCCATCAACACAACATTACTCAGGCGTTCACCCCGCGCCGCAAGATCGCGCGCGTAAAGCATCGCCTGCTCAAAAATTTCATCGGCAGTCAAATTACGCGCAAAGCCCATCTGGCCGGTTGCGCAAAACACACAGCCCATCGCGCAGCCCGCCTGCGTTGAAATGCATGCCGTACGGCGATCATCGTCATATTCCATTAACACCGCTTCCACGAACTGCCCATCATGCAGGCGATATAATCGCTTCACAGTGCCATCATGACTGGCCTGTTCGTCCTCTAATTCCAGAGAACCTAACCGTGTTTCTGCCTCTAGTCGTTGGCGTAAGCCAGAGGGCAGATTGGTCATCCCCGCAAACGTACTTACCCGGTGTTCGTATAACCAGTTCCATATCTGGTCGGCGCGAAAACGAGAGTCGCCCCATTCAGCGATCAGTTTTTCCAATGCCTGCTTATTGAACGTATAAAGATCAATCATGATCGCTCACTTCTTGCGCCTCATTTCCGGCGCATACTCAAGGCAAATAGGGCAACCAGCGCTGCGATCAACAGTACCAGCGTGCCCCCAACGATCGTGCGTATATCGGACTCGCCTATTGATGCGCTATTAGAAGCCTGCGGTTCTGGCGTCAAAAGCACATTTATGGAGCGTGGTGTTGCCGTTGGCGGGCTGTCTGTTGCTGAGGGCATCGGTGTGATCGTCGGCGGTTCCGTCTGTGTCCGCAAGTCCGGCGTGGGCGTCAGCGTCGGTGATGCTGTCAGCGTCGGCGTCGGGCTTAAAGTCCACGTCAATGTAGGCGTCGGCGTAGCTGAGGGTATCGGCGTATCAGCCATATACGGCGTAATCCCATATACGGCAGCCGCGTTCTCCGAAAATATCCAGCGCGACCATCCCGGTATAAGGGTATTAATATCCTGCCCGGTAGCCAGCAAATACGACTCTGCAAATGTTGATTCAGGCATTTCAGCAAGCATAAAAAGGCCATCACGACCGATGGTGTTCAGGATATACATCACCATGCCATAAGCCTGTGCATCCCACTGTCTGCGGCTTATTGGAGCTTCCGGGCGCATCAGCATTTCTTCGAGTGTAAAGGTTTGCCCTGCACGCTCCGCCGTTTGTGAAGCGAGCAGCATTTGCGGCGTTGCCATAGGCAGCAGGAAGCGGCTTAGCCCCTCTAACCACCAATCCGGCACATTTGCATCAGCCCGGTTCGGCGCATAAAACCCCAGAACTATCCATCGGGCGAGATCCAATTCTAGTGCCTCAGAAGCGATGACCGGTATGTACCCGCTGCGGCGGTATACATCCGAATAGGCATCGCCCTGACAGATTTCGCTATCTTCTGAACAGGCAGGCCGCAGCCCATCCTCATAGATCATGAATTGAAACCGGGGGCTTTCGCCCGTTAAATCCTGCAAAAGGCGATAAAGCTGTTCTAGATTCGACGACAGACGCGCGCGATGCCGCCCGCTATGCATCAGCAGCAGCCCGCCGTCAGCGGCCCTCTGGGCAATCCATTCTGCGCGCGAATCGGTAAATTTCACCTCACCACTAGCGGTATCACCTACGCTGATAGCCCAGCGATACGTTATGGTGTCGAATAATACCGGCGCGTTTTCTAGCTCCACTCGCCAGCGATAGAGCAATTGCGCCGCATCATCTTCAGTTTGAAAATCCGCTGCCGTCCCATCAACAACCACCGGCTCGCTGAAATTTTCTCCCGCAATTTCCAGCCGTATAGGCGTACCGGCATCAACCGATTCCGCTAATCTTGAAAAGAACTCAACAGCATCAGGAAAGATCACTCTCGCCCCTGTATCCGCGATAAGCTCACCCGTAATCTGTGGAGTTGCCGTTGGCATACGAGTTGGCACTTGAGTTGGCACAACGGTTGGGGGTGCTGGCGTGGGCGTATCAGTAAGCGTGGGCAGCACCGGCATTACCGTAAGCGTGCGAATGCTTTCTGTTGCAGCCTGTGCAGTGCTAGTCGCATTATCCTGCGCGAACGCTGGAATGGCGGCCAGCAGTAAAGTTATCATGCACCAGCTTAGCAACCTTCCCCGTCTCATTGCCCCCCCAGAAAAGACGACGCCAGAATGGCTACTGCCAACTGTACAAAATTGTAGACGAAATGAGCAATGATCGTCCCCGACGTGCTGGTGCGGCGGCGTAAAAAGCCTAACACCAGCGAGACGAAGAAAATACCTACTGACGCCGGGGTAAATGTGTATTGAGTGTGCAGCGCGGTGAAGAATAATGCCGTTAACCACACGCCAAAAACGGGCTGTAAAGCGCCGCGAAAAAATATTTCCTCGCCAACCGCCACCGCAATGCTGATCAACAGCGCGATAGGCAGTGTATTGAAAGATTGAGTCAAAATTTGTGAGACGGCTGTTTGCTGCTCCAGTTGTTCTGGAGTCACCGCAGCAAACCAGATTGCAGTAAGCGCAATGATGCCGAAATACATCAAAAGACCGGTCAGCACGCCAAGGATCGCGTCTGAAAGCGTCGGCCAACGCAGCCCCAGGCGCGCCGCTGCCACGGCTGGCGTCCTTCGGATAAATAAGCCGACGCCTAAACACGCCGCCAGCACCCATAACGCCTGATTCAGCAGGGTTTCACCAATGCCCACCCCGCCGCTTTCGAGCATCTCTTCAGCAAGGCCGCTTAGCCCGCCGCCAACGATCAGGTTGCCCACCGTATAGACCAGCAGCGCCAGCGTCAAGATAATCGCCGCAGTATGCACCGGAGATTCTGGATCGTAGGCGGTACCATCCCCCAACAAACGCTTAATCGCCCGGCGTGGTCGTATAGACCACAAACACCACGCGCCAACAAGTCCTATTAAGCCAGTGATGAGCAGATTGGCTAACGCCGCCGTCAAGTCAACCTCAGGCAGCGTATTTACGCCAAATTCTTCCGGCGTGTCAAGGTTTGTAAAAAGAGCCGCCTGCAGCATCAGCATGGCAAATAACAACATTGCGATCAGTATGCCAAGAAGCAGGGGGCGTGAAAGTCGCGGCGCATCTGGATTGAGAGATTCGTTGTTAGCAGCAAATATAGCAATGCCAACGTAGGCAACCATGCCAAACGTCAGCAGCATATTCGATAAATCCATATAATTGTGAACCCTATTCGCAGGGATATTATACCGTTGGTTTGGTCAGCGTTGAATGTGTGGTTGTGGCGCGCTCAGGATATGCTCAACTTCAGCGGCGTTTGTCCGCAGCATATCGCCAAACTGCCCCATCACCAGCGCTGCCATTGCCGTTCCGTACTGCATTCCCCGAAGCAAATCTCCATCCAACCAGCCGTGTAAAACCCCGGCGGCCAGCGCATCGCCCGCGCCAATTCTATCAACCATGATCACTGGCATCGCGGGTTGATACAGCACCTGCCCCGACTGTAGCGCATACACACCAAGCGCCCCAACCGTCATCACAACAGTTAACGCGCCAGTCTTTTTGGCAAGGTCAAGTATGATTTCATAACTGCTGCCATCACACCCAAAAATAAGCCGGGCATCTGCCTCTTTGCAAAAGAGAATATCTACGCCATTTGCAAATTCCTGCAATGTACTGGCCGCTTCATCCACCGGCCATAAACGTGAGCGATAATTCACGTCAAAGCTGATCGCCGTTCCCTGCTGACGGGCTTTGTGAAACGCCTGCCGCGTTAGCTCGCGCAGTTCAACCGACACGCCGGGCGTAATCCCAGTGACATGCAGTAACCGGGTATCGCATAATTCAGCTAGCGCTGCACTATCCAGCGCTAATGCAGCCGCACAAGAATCGGCGCGGTCATAGATAACCTGTATCGAACGGGGCGGTTCGGCAAACTCAATAAAATACAGCCCTACCCTGCCTCGCGGTTTCCACTGTACCATCTGCAAGTTGATTCCTGTTTCGCGCAGCGCATTAGCGACGCGCCGCCCCAATGGATTATCCGGCAGAGCTGTGCAATATCCACACGATCTATCGAGGCGGGATAGTGCCGCCAGCACATTACTTTCCGCCCCACCCACCACCATATCCAAACTCGCCGCTGCTTCAAGTCGCTCACCTGATGGAACGCTCAAGCGCAGCATCGTTTCGCCAACAGCGGTAACATCAAAACGGCTCATGCCATCACCAGCGTGTATTCTTGAATATCACCACGCGGGCGGGCGTCCAAACGCCCTTCACGAATCAGATTCTCCAGATGACCATTTAGCGCAAACACAAGTTCCAGATCGACAGCCGGCGTATGTTCCCAGTTACCCAGTTGAGGCGCAATCTCCAAACACACCTCGCGAAGCGTTAACCAATCATGAGTCAACGCTTCACGCATCAGGGCATCTGCTCGATGCACAAAATCACGTGACTCCGTACAAAAGGCGGCAATTTCAACACCTCGCTTCACCGGCCAATGACAGCCAACATAAGTCTCAATAGGCAAGTGATCGATAAAATCAATCGTGTGAAGATAATCGTCAACATGTAGATATGTAGGCGGCAGTTTCGGGGTTCCATCCAATCCTAGATAAACCGCGCCATGGATCGCATCGCCTCCATAAAGTGCGTTGTTTTTGCGGTCTAAAAGCCCGATATGCCCTTTAGCATGCCCCGGCAGCGCCACAATCTCAACATACCATTCATCACTCAGCCGAAGATGTTCGCCATGTGTGAAAGTCACATCAACAGGTATGCGATGGCCGCTTTGCCGGATAATCCATTCCCGGCCTTCTCTCTCATAGTAAATGCCATGGTTCTGACGATAAGCATCATAGCGTGCCTTAAATAGCACCTCAGGATCGGCGCACGCTTCCCGATCCGCATCGCCGCAAGCCAGCACCGCCTGCGGCGCAATCTGCTTCATCGCGTAATTTCCGCCTACGTGATCCAGATCAGTATGCGAATTAACAATCCACCGCAAAGCGGCGGGATTGCCTCCGGCCTCAAGTATTTGCCTTGAAATGAACCCCTCAGGATCGCCAGCGCATCCGGTATCTAGCAGCAGTGTTGCATCTGACCCCTGAAGATAGGCCAGCTGCAAAGGTCTACCGCCCACCTCACCTTCGAGTAAAAAGACGTTTTCAAATAACTGCTGCATTGGGATCCTCTAGGAAGAATATATTATGAGTAGGGGGAAATGATACTTCGCCTATACGCCGCCGTCATATTTCGCCCGCCAGCACAAAGTACGCATGACCACGAGGATTGACCCCCGAATCTGCATATGCTATACTGCCTCTCGTCCTTTGGAGGGATGGCCGAGCGGTTTAAGGCAGTGGTCTTGAAAACCACCGTGTCGCCTTGCGGCACCGTGGGTTCGAATCCCACTCCCTCCGCTGGCAAGTTTGGCAACTGGGGAGATGCCAGAGTGGTCGAATGGGGCCGCCTGCTAAGCGGTTATACGGGGGTAACCTTGTATCGCAGGTTCGAATCCTGTTCTCCCCGCAGCTTA
>JACSRP010000265.1 GCA_014879665.1 Anaerolineae bacterium
GCAGCGTCTATTCTGATTTCTAGCGCCGCCGCCTATTCGCTCTCCAAAAAGAAATTCAAACTCAAAAATACGCTGTTCGCCATCAACACTGTCGCGTTAATGTTCGTGCCAATTGCCGTCACCATCCCGCGTTTTCTCGTGATCGAGAAGTTAGGCATATTCAATACCTATTGGGTGCATATCCTGCCGGTACTGGCGCTGCCAGTCGGTTTATTCCTTCTCAAACAATTCATTGATGGCGTTCCCGATGAGGTGATCGAGGCGGCGCAAATTGACGGCGCTTCGGATCTGCTTATTTACTGGCGCATTATCTTGCCAATGATCAAGCCCGCGCTCGCGACTATCGCCATCCTCACCTTTCAGGCAGCATGGAATAACGCTGAAATATCTACGTTTTACGTGAATAACGAGAGCTTGCGAACGCTGGCCTTTTATCTGAGCACCCTGACCAGCACCCAAACTTCTGCCAATACGGTTGCCGGCCAAGGTATTGCCGCATCCGCTGCGCTGATCATGTTCTTACCTAATCTGATCATCTTTATCTTTCTACAAAGGCATGTAATGAGCACCATGTCGCATTCGGGGATGAAATGAAACGGCTGGCTGTGCTTCTATTCGGGCTGCTGCTGGTATTCGGCGCAGTGCCAACCTACGCCGTTGCGCCCTACACTACGTGGACTCTCGCCCCCGGCGGCTTTTTCACGCCAACGCAAGACGCCTATACCCCGCTGGCTGAAATAATCCTGCCCGTCTCCAGTCCCGAAGAGATGTTCCTTGCGCCAAATGGTTTCATTTATATTGCAGATACCGGCAACGGCCGCATCGTCAAGCTGAACTCCGATTTTGAAATCATCGCGGAATTCGGCAGTGACATCCTGGTTTCGCCCACTGGCATCTTTGTTGACGAAGAAGGGACGCTGTACATTGCTGATGCCGGCACCAATACCATCGTCATCCTGAATTCAGACGGCGAACTTATCAATCAATTTGGCCGCCCCACCGAGCCGCTGTTCGGCGCAAACCGCCAATTCCGCCCGCGGAAGATTGCCGTAGATGCGCGGCAAAATCTCTATATTGTCAATGAAGGCTCTGTAGATGGGCTGGTGATCATGAACACCAGCGGTAATTTCATCGGCTATTTCGGCGCCAACGAAGCTGACATGTCGCTGAAGATGATCTTACAGCGCATGTTCCTAACCGACGAACAACTTTCGCAGTTTATCCGTAATGAAGCCGCCTCCCCGTCTAATCTCGCCATTGATGATCACTCGCTGGTTTATACCATCACGACGGGTTCTGATCCCGATACCAGCATCCACAAATTCAATGTCTCCGGCAGAAATCTGTTTCCTGAATTTTTCGGTTCAAATAGCTTCCGCGATATCCATGTCAGCGAAGATGGGCTGGTCACTGCCGTAAGCGCTGAAGGTGCGATTTACGAATATGACCTGAATGGGGTGCTGCTATTTGTATTCGGAGGTCAAGATCGAGGCGATCAACGGCTTGGGCTGCTCCGAAATCCAACGTCCATTGAGCGTGTCGGTGACAATCTCTATGTGCTGGACAAAGACAAAAATGCCATCGTGATCTATCAGGTGACAGATTTTGCCAGAACCCTGCACAGCGGCGTCAGCCTTTATACCGAAGGCCGCTATGATGAGGCGCGTCCCTTCTTTGAAGAAGTTCTGGATTTTAACGGATTGGTACTCATCGCTTACGAAGCCATTGCTGTCGCTGATTTTATGGACGGCAACTACGCCGATGCGCTGGACTACTATCGTTATGCCAACAACCGGCGCGGTTATTCGGAATCCTTCTGGGAATTACGTAACGTTGTCATTCAGCAGTCGCTTGGCAGCGTACTAGGTCTATTATGCGGGGGGTGGCTGGTGCTTGGCGTGTTCACCCGTCTGGATCGCCGTCGCGGTTGGCTTGACCCGCTGCGCGCTCAATTACGCCGATTGCAGAAGATTCGCCTGATTGATGACTTCGCTTTCATGTTTCGCTTCATCCGCCAGCCGGCCGACAGCTTCTACTACATCAAACAAAATTTGCGGGGCAGCCTATGGTTTGCCTTCATCATCTTTGCGTGGGTGCTGGCGGTACGGGTGCTTTCGCTCTACCTGACCGGGTTTGTTTTCAGCCCTTACGCCAATGCGTGGCAAATACAGGTAGAGACCGAACTCATCTATACCATTGTCCCGATTGCGATCTGGATCGTCGCCAGCTATCTGGTCGCAACCATCACAGACGGCGAAGGCCATTTCCGCCATGTCGTCATCGGGACAGCCTATTCGCTGTTTCCTTATGCCCTCTTGATGCTGCCGCTCACCCTGCTCTCCAATTTACTCACCTTCAACGAAGTGTTCATTTTCACGTTTTCCTCACAGCTTATCCTATACTGGATCGGCATCATGCTGTTCATCATGGTCAAGGAAATTCACAATTACACCGTTTCCGAAACCATCATGAACATTCTCACCACACTTTTCACTATGGCCATGTTCTTGCTCACCGCCTATATCTTGTATGTCCTCTTCAACCAGTTATACGAATTTGTCTGGTCAATTCTTCAGGAGATCAGGCTGCGTGGCTAACTTCTATCGCGTCAAACTCAATGCTTATTTCCGCCAGCGCTGGCTGCCGATTCTGCTTTTCGCGCTGCTGCTAGCCGCGCAGGCGCAAACTGCCGCCGCCTTCCAAACAGAGGCAATCCCCCCGTCTTATGCGCTGGTTGCCGAAAATCAAAACTTCCAGCTCTACGTAGACTCCGATACGCTGGCCTTCAAATTACGAGACCAACGCAGCGGTTATCTCTGGCATTCCGGGCTGGATGAAATCCTTGAAGGTGACCGGCTCAATACATCATGGCAAGCGTTTGCGAAAAGCGGTCTCAGTATCGAATATCTGGATATTCGCGCCTCCAATCGCCGCGTATCCATCACCAACAGCGCCGTAGCCATCGCCACCACGCCGGTAGATCAGGGCATTTCGGCGGAGATCACGTTTCAAGATTACGGAATCACCGTAGGGCTGATCTTGCAGCTTGAAGAAGATGGCGTTCGCGCCGAAATTTCTGAAGGCTCGATCCGCGAAGAAAACCCCGATTTCAGATTAGGCAAAGTTTATCTTTATCCGTTCTTAGGCGCAGTTCGTGGCAGCAGTATTCCCGGCTATATGTTCATCCCTGACGGCACCGGCAGCCTGATTCCCTATGCCGATGCCACGCGCGCGACCAATATGCTTTACGGGCGCTATTACAATGCAGACCTAGGCATCATTTCGATGCTGCCCTATGACCCGCTGATCACGAACCCCTACAGCATCACTTATCCGGTCTTTGGCGCGGTGCATGGCGAAGGAGAGAACGCCTTCGTTTCCATCGTCGAAGAAGGCGCAGCCTATGGTGAAGTGGATGTGCATCCTGCCGGGGTACTAACCAACTATAATTTTCTCCACAACACCTTCATCTACAATCAGCCCTATTTTCAGGCGACGAATCGTTCGGGTGCTGGCGTCACCACTGTACAACGTGACCGAAATTCGTTTGATGTCGTGGTTCACTACCGCTTCTTGACCGGCGAAGATGCCAACTACATCGGCATGGCACGCAGTTATCAGCAGTATTTAGTAGACCAGGGGCTGCTGCATCGCAGCGAAGAAACCAACCCCGATAATATTGGCATCCGGTTAGAGTTCCTCGGCGGCGACAGCGAAAGAGTGCTGTTTTGGGATCGCTTCATCCCCATGACCACCGTCAGCCAGATGAGCGACATCCTCGCTGATTTACAAATCCCGAATCCCGAAGTTATCTATTATGGCTGGCAGCCTTCCGGTGCCACCAGCGTTCCGCCAACCTCAGTTCAGCTAGAAGGCCAATTAGGCACGCTGGATGAACTGCGCGCGCTTACTGACGCAACCATAGAAGCCGGTGGGCATCTTTCGCTGTATTTTGATCCACAGGCGGCGCTGGTCGGTAAGTCCGGCTATTCCCCCTACAGCGATCTGGCAATGTCTATCACCAATGCCAATATCTGGGGCTGGAATCGTTATGAGACCAATTATTTCAGCCTAAACCCGCTGCGCGATCGCTTCAACACCTTTGCAAATGCCGTAGCCGAGCAGTTAGGGGCAGGTCTGGCGCTAGACAGCATCGGATCGATTTTATACAGCGATTTCAGTCAGAACGCACCCATCAACCGCGAAAGTATGCTCGACGCCTATCAATCGCTGCTTAGTGAATCGCCGGTTCGGCTGGGTTTATACAGACCTAACGATTACCTCTTTGGCGTTACGCAGGCTTACTACGATATGCCGCTGGGCGATAGCAGCTACATCTACGCCTCGGAAGCGGTGCCTTTCTTGCCGGCAGTGCTTGCGGGATACATCCCCTACTACGGCACTGCACTAAATTTCTCGTCCAACTGGCAGGATGATCTACTGCGGCATATCGAATATGGCATCTATCCCTCTTACTTCTTGACCCACGAACCAACATCCAACATGTTGAATACGCCATCCGGTTGGATTTACAGCTCATCGTTCGATCAATGGGGCGATGAAATCCAAAACACCTATGCATGGATGAATGCGCTGCTTGCGCCGGTGCGCGGTCAGGAAATTATGGCGCACGAACAACTAGCGGCGAACGTATTCGCCACCACCTTTGCCAATAACCGGCAAATCATCGTCAATTACGCCGATCAGCCGTTCACGCTTGGTGAAATCACCGTCGAGCCGCGAAATGCTGTTCTAGTGGAGCTTAATTCATGACCACGCGCAGCTCATCGAGAAAAGGGATTAGCCTACGCGCGCGCGAAGCCTTGCATGGCTATGGCTTCATCATGATCTGGGTAATCGGCTTCCTTCTGTTCACGCTAATTCCGCTGGTCGAAACCCTGCGCTACAGTTTTAATCGGGTGGTAGTATCAGCCAGCAGCATTGACCTGACCTTCATAGATTGGGCGAATTATTCGCGCGCCCTGTTTACCGATCCCACCTTCATCGAACTGGTCATCGGCTACACTATCGAAACGATGGTGGCGGTGCCCATCGTCTTAATCTTCGCGATGATCATCGCCCTATTTCTGAACCTTAAATTCCGGTTCAAAGGCTTCTTCCGCGTCATCTTCTTCCTGCCGATTGTCATCACCAGCGGCCCAGTGATCCGCGAACTCACAGCACAGGGTGCAGCTTCGGCGCCGGGGCTTGCCAATTTGCCAGCAGTGGCCGATTTTCTAGCGGAACTGCCGCGCGCAGTACGCAGCCCTGTCGAGTACTTGTTGACCTCTTTCATCCTGATTCTATGGTTTTCGGGCGTGCAGATATTGATCTATCTGGCGAGCTTGCAAAAAATTGACAAGAGCATTTACGAAGCCGCAGCGATTGATGGCGCTTCCAGCTGGGAAATTTTCTGGAAAATTGTCCTGCCCTCGCTTTCCACCGCCACCCTGATCAACGCTATCTATACTATCGTCACCCTCTCGCACTTTTCCGAAAATAAAGTTATCCAGTATATCTACAACCAGACCTATAACACGCAGGGAGGCATCGGCTATGCCAGTGCGCTTGCCTTCATCTACTTTGCCGTCATGATCGCGATGATGGCCATTTTCTATTTGCTGCTTATGCAGTGGGCGAAAAGGAAATCACGGTGACCCAAATATTCCGCCATCCATCCGTTCAGCGCATCGGCGGTTTCCTATTTGGCAGTCGTGCCCATCGGGGCTTCACCTCCAGCATCGTTCTCTACGCACTGCTAATCGCCATCGGCTTCATTTATTTGCAACCTCTGTTATTCATGTTCATCACCAGCATCAAAAGCCCCACTGACCTTCTAAACCCGATGGTGCAGTGGGTGCCTACAGAGCTTTATCTGGGCAATTATGAAAAAGGCTTGCGCGTGCTGAACTATTCTCAGACGCTGCTAACCTCGATCTTGATCAGCGTGGTGCCATCGCTGTTGCAAACGATGGTCGCTTCAATTGTCGGCTACGGGCTGGCGCGCTATCGCTTCTGG
>JACSRP010000259.1 GCA_014879665.1 Anaerolineae bacterium
GTCAATTCCAATTTCAGCGCGGCGATTCAATCCAAAGATGACAGCGCCTACGAGTACCTTATTGATGTATTTGCAGAACACAAGGCGTTCTTTAAGGGACGGGAAAGCGGCATTGCGCGCGCCGGGTACCTGCTGCAGCTTTACGGCGGCAAACAAATTATTCATGGGCATACGCCGATTCATCATATGACGGAACAGCCGCCGGCAGCGGTAGATGAGCCGTTCATTTATGCGGACGATTTATGTATGAACGTAGACGGCTCAATCTATTCGGGCGGGAACGGATTCGCTTACCAGCTTGGTTGATCTGTCTCTATCATTTTTATAACGCGTGCTGTTATTTTTCCCCGCCACAATGGGTATTGGGTGGTTTTGAACATCCACCCATTTTCCTATGACATCCACAAAGATTTACCCGTATCCTTAAATTAGCTCACCCCTCAATCCCCTCAGCTACTACATAGGGAGGGGAGAAAACAGCGACAGTGCGGTGCGGGGGTGAAATTGTAGGTTTAGCGATAAACGTAAAGCATAGATTTGAGGGATACAGATGCAACGACGACCTGTAATGTTAAGCGTTATGCTGCTGGCAGGCTTATTGTTAGGGATGGTGCTGCCTATTTCAGCGCAAGAACCACGGCAAGTTTGGGCGTATTATTTCGGTTGGTATACGGGTGAAAGCTGGGGGGATGGCCGGTTACTAGACCGCCCGGCAAATCCTTATGACAGCCGTGATGGGGGCGCGATTGCTCGCCAGATTAGCGAGGCGCAGAGCGCTGGCATTGATGCTTTCATCGCGGCGTGGTATGGCCCGGCGAACGGCAATTTGACCTCGCAGACGTTTAACGCGCTGCTGGATATTGCCGCAGGTATGGGTTTTCGCGCTGGCGCGGCGGTTGATTTAGGCGATCCGGGCTACAACGCGACGGTGGGCGATACCATTGGCACGCTGCAATATTTGATTGGTGACCGCGCGAATCACCCTGCGTACCTGCGTTATAACGGCAAACCGGTGATTTACTTCTGGAATCAGTCGCGTTTTTCGGTGGGCGAGTGGCAGGCGATCCGGGAACAGGTGGATCCGGGGCGCAACACGATCTGGGTGGCAGAAGGAACCAACACAGCTTATCTTTCGGTATTCGATGGGCTGTATCTGTTTAACACGGCGTGGGCAAGCAGCCCGGCTTCAACGGCCAGCCAATGGGCGCGGCGGGTGCAGCAGGCGGGCGGTACATTCTATACGCCGACGGTACATCCGGGATGGGATGAATCGGCGCTGGCAGCAGGTCGTCCGAATCCAACATCGCCACGCCCGCGCAATAACGGCCAATTTTTGACCAACAGTTGGAATGGCGCGGTTTCCAGCGGCGCTAATGCGATTTTGATCGTGAGCTGGAATGAATATCTCGAAAACAGCCATATTGAGCCGAGTCAGGTTTACGGGACGCAATCGCTGGATGTGCTGCGCCCGTTGGTGGCAGCATGGAAAGGTGGCGGAGGCGGCGCACCCGCACAGGGCGGCGCAGCCGGATCGCCCACCGGAGTTACATATGCGGTGAACTCGAATCTTCGCCTGCGCGCTGCGCCGGTGAGCGGGGATGTGATCACCAGCGTTCCGGCGGGCACGTCGGTTGATGTGATCGGGCGGACTGGCGACAGCAGCTGGCTACAGGTGAACTATGCCGGCCAAAGCGGCTGGATGTCTTCCGGGTATGGGGCAATCAACGGCGATGTGAATGTCGTGCCGGTGACGGGGTAGACGCCGCAGGCTTCGGGATTGCTGAGCGCGGAGAAAGCGAAACGCAGCACAGCGAGGCGATGTGAGATCGCCTCCTCGCTCTTCCCGATTTCCCTCACTATCTACTCATTGTATTTGACCGGGGGCAAGCCTATAATCGCAAGGCATAAATTATGTCAATGAACATGGAGTAGTCAGGCACTATGGGAACATTGGTAGCGGTAGTATATAAGGATCAATCGACAGCTAATGCCGCACTGGCGAAGCTGCGTGATCTCTCCAGTCAGTATCTGATTGAGCTGGAAGATGCCGTGATTGTCACCAAGAATCAGAATGGCAAGATTCAGCTTCACCAGGCGGTGAACCTGACGGCTGCTGGCGCAACCTCGGGCGCGTTCTGGGGCATGCTGATCGGTCTGATTTTCTTCATTCCGATTGGTGGTCTGGTGATCGGCGCAATTATGGGCGCGCTGGGCGGCAAGCTGAGCGATTATGGCATTGACGACAACTTCGCCAAGCAGGTATCTTCCAAGCTGGAGCCGGGCAAAGCGGTGCTGTTCTTGATGGTGCGTAAGGTGACGACGGACAAGGTGCTGCCCGAAATGGCGCAATTTGGCGGCGAAATTCTTCAAACCAACCTGGACGCAGATGCTGAAGCACGTATTCAGGCGGCACTGGATGCTGACTCACCTTCCGCAGTAAGCGAATAACGACAGCTTCTCTGTAAACGAAAAACGCCCGCTAACTTCGCGGGCGTTTTTATTTGTATAGGCGATACTTGACAGGTTTTATGCTTCGGATGGGCTGTCGGTTTCCTGAGATGAGGATTCTTCATCGGCGTTTGTATCTAGCGCGGCCTGCCCGGAAGATTCGGCTTCAGGCGCAGTGGCTTCAGAGTCGTCGGAAGGGAACTTATCGGTTTCCCACCAGTCTATATCCAGATATTCGGCGCTGTTCACACGCTTCAGGCTTAGCCCTAAACGGCGATTCTTGATGTCTATCTTAACGATGCGCATGGTGAGCTTATCACCTTCGTTAACCACTTCTTTAGGGTGGTTCACGCGGCGATCTGACAGCTCGGAGATATGGATGAGGCCTTCAATTTCTGGCAGTTCGAAGATCTGAGCGAAAGCGCCAAATTTAGTGAGCTTGGTGACGGTACCCTGTACCAGATGGCCGGGGCTGTAGGTTGTCGCCACGATATCCCATGGATCAGCGGCAAGCTGCTTGATGCTGAGGCCGATTCGCTTGGCGTCAGAGTCTATGCTGATCACGCGGACGCGCACTTCTTCGCCCACTTTCAGCACTTCGCGCGGGTGGTTGACATGCTGCCATGACAGTTCGGTCAGGTGAACTAGACCTTCAGCGCCGCCGATATCTATAAAAGCGCCAAAATCTTCAAGGCTGACGACGCGCCCGGTGCGTTCTTCGCCCTGCTGCAAGCGAGTGATCAGGTTTTCCTTGCGCTTCTCACGGCTTTCTTTAGAGGCCATACGCTCGGAAAGAATTAGGCGATTGCGCTCACGATCAACTTCCATCACCTTGACGACGATAGGTTCATTGACCATTTTGCCCCAACGCTGCTCCGGGGTTTCGTCATCGGTTGCGCGGCGGCGCTCGGCATTCATCTGGCTTTGCGGCACAAAACCACGTAGGCGGCCAAATTTGACAATCAGCCCGCCGCGGTTGTAGCCGGAGATACGCGTATCATAGGCCTGCTGGTTCTGGCGATATTCCTGCGCTAGCTTCCAGTCCCGTTCTTCGGCGGCGAGGTTGATGGAAACGACAGCACTACCATCCTGACCGCGCGGGTTGACCACATAGACGAGGATTTTCTTTCCGACTTGCAGATTCTCAAGATCGCGCTTATTGACACGATCAAGCTCGCTGCTGCGAATTGTGCCAACCGCCTTGCCGTCCAGATCAACTTTAATGCTGACCGACGAGGTTTCGGTAATGGTGGCTTCGACGATATCGCCGCGCTTGAAGGCAGAGGGCTGTTCCTGCGTGGTGGCTGCTTCAGAAGCAGGCGCATCGGCACTGGCCGGTTCGCTCGAATCAGCGGCATCTGTTGAAACATGATCTGACTCAGGGGTTTCAGCCGGTGTTTCTTCTGAAACCATTTCTACTTCGTCGGAAGGCAGAGTCTCTGCCTGTTCGCCTTCGAGCGCTGAGCCGGTTTCTGGCAAAGCGTTCTCGTCCGACCCGGATGAATTTAGCACCATAAAAGCAAATCTCTTCCGCACAGGATGGGTGGTGAATACGGGTGAATATTATACTGATGCGCGGCAAAGACGCAACAAACGTTAAACTATTACGAATTTGAGAGGGTGGAGAAATCCTATGCAGCTCACTATTGGCGCCAGGGAATTGTGAGGCAATAAAAACGGCGTGTCTGTTGTTGTCCATTAGACACGCCGTTAATTGAGAGACAATGCCAGCTAGTTGAAAGCTCTTCCGTTGGTGAGCAGTCGTGCCACAAAGACGATGATCAGACCGCCGATGACACCAACGACGATGCTGCCGATCAACCAGATATCGCCCAATCCTTGTAGATTGAGCAGACGGAGTACGAACGTGCCGACGATGCCGCCAGCCAGACCCAACGCGATATTGCCGAAAGTGCCGAAGCCTCTGCTATCCTTGTCTACCAGTTTACCGACCAACCAACCGGTGATCGCCCAGATGACGATGGCGACCAGTGCGCCCCAAATAGTTCCGACAATAGATGTGAGTAACCAGATTGCCAGAATAGCCAGTACGATAACCGCAATTATGCCGATCATAATTTTACAATTCCCCTTTTCAGCGATTGTTTCCTGCACATAGTTATACGAGGAAATGCTCAGAAAGTTTCAGGTTAGGTGACCTATTCAGGGGTAGCGCAGGGGAGGGATTTTGATTTCTGGGCGGCCTGCCGCGGGGGCGAATATGATGATAGGCTGCCCATAAGGGCCTAATTAGATTGGAATAAAAATAGGGCGCTCTGTAAATTTGAGCGCCCTAACGAGATGCAGTATTCAGTTTGAGGCAAAGGTCAGTGTGCGAAGGCGGGGGCGGCGGTGATCATGTTTTTGAAGATGCGTTCCAGCGCCATGGTATGGCAGCAGACCCCGCGACTCTGGAAGAAGGTGCAGCTACACACCCAGACGGTATCATCGTAGGTGGTGAGATGGGTGTCGTTGTCGCCTTGAAAGCTGACATCAAAGCTCGTTAGCTTGATGCGATCTTGCTCGTCAGCATAGCGCATCGCCTTTTCGACATCCGAGACCACATTCTGGCCAGGCGCATAAGGCAAAGGCGCGCGTTTCAAGAGAGGCTTATAGATTTTTTCGAGAGCCATGATGTGCGGGCAGATGCCATAGCTTTTGTAGCCGGGGCAGGTGCAGTCCCAACCTTCAGGACCAAGATTAATGATATAGGTGCTGTTGTCACCGCGAAATTCTGCGGTGAGGGCGTTGAAGGTAACTCGTTCTGGTTCCTGTGCGTAGAGCTTAGCTTTCTCGATTTTACCGATCATTCCGTAGTCCATAGCCACATCTCCTTAAGAATTTGAGGCCGAAATGCAAATAAATAAAAAGCACGCGGGCGTTTAACAGCGTCGCGTGCTTTCAAAATCAGAGTAGGAAACGTCTTTAATTGCATGTTTCAATATCATGATCAGAGTTTAACGCCGCTTTAAGAGACTGTCAATCAATGCCGGGGTTTGAAAAGGCAGCCGGATTATTACAGGTTTTACAACCTGAAATGGCGGTCGGCTTCGCTCAGGTTGCCTCGTGAGGGCGGTTAGAATTAGCAAATCATCGGGAACAATAGTGATGAATGTCATCAATCTGGGTTACGACTCGGCAAACTACTACGCGCTGGCGACCACACACCCGGTTTTGTTGGTGGATGTTGGCTTTCCGGGCACGCTGGGAAAACTGAAACATCAATGCAAACGGCAGGGCGTGGAACTGGCGCACCTTCATTATTTGCTGGCGACGCACTACCACCCGGATCATGCAGGGCTAGCCTCCGCGCTTCAGGATGAAGGCATCACACTGATTGTCCTGAAGAACCAGATCGCTTCGGTGCCAGTGCTGCAAAGCTATTTCAAACCGCCGTATCAGGATAACAGCATTGATCTGACCAGAGCGATCCTGATCACCAATGAAGAAAGCCGGGCGTTTCTGGCAAAGGTGGGGATTCAAGGCGAAATACTGCATACACCCGGACATTCTGACGACAGCAATACGTTGCTCTTGGATGATGGGGCTGCTTTTACGGGCGATTTGCCGCTGCCGATGATGGCTGGTGAGGCACCGTTCATGCAGGCGCGCGCAAGCTGGCAGCAATTATTGGCGCGTAAGGCCAGCATCATTTACCCCGGTCATGGCCCCAGCTGGCGGGTTAGCGAACGCGCCAACATGCTGTGAGATCGCCAGCGCGCTATTGGTGGTAATGCCCAAAGATTAGCCTCCTGTGTTGTTATTGTTTTCTAAAGGGTCGCGGTTTAGAATTCCTTGTAACTCTTGTCACAAGCGACTGAGGCCCCCTTCGTTATGAGAAATCAAAATCACAAATATCTTGTCCTGCCCGGCCCGGTAGAAGTGCGCCCGGAAATTTTAGATGCACAGAGCGAATGGATGATCGGGCATCGCTCTACGGCATTTGCGGATTTATTTGCGCGGATGCAGACCAATCTGAAGCAGGCTTTTGGCACTGAAAGCCGGGTGTTCGTTCAGGGATCGTCTGGTACCGGATTATGGGAAGGCGCTTCCCGCAACTGCATCCGCGAAGGGAAGAAGGCGCTGCATTTAGTTGGCGGTGCGTTCAGCGAGCGATGGGCTGAGGTGAGCAAGCTAAACGGCAAAGATATAGATGTGATCGCGGTGGACTGGGGTAAAGCGCATACAGCAGAAATGGTGGAAGCGGCGCTGAAGCAGCAGCCCTATGACGCGGTGTGCGCGGTACACAATGAGACCAGCACTGGTGTGACTAACCCGATCAAGGATATTGCCGCAGTCGTGCGCCAGTATGAGGATACTTTGATGCTGGTGGATACCGTGAGCGGATTCCTTGGCGCTAAACTGCTGACCGACGAATGGGGGCTGGATATGGCGCTGACCTCCTCACAGAAGGCTTTCGCGCTTCCGCCGGGACTGGCGTTTGCGGCGGTGAGCGATCGCGTGCTGGAGCGCGCCAGCCAGGTGAGCAATCGCGGCTACTACTTCGACTTCATCGAGATTGAAGCCTTACTAAAGAAGAACAACACGCCGTCAACGCCACCCGTTTCGCTGATGTTCGCTGCGGATCGCCAGTTGGAGGATATTCTGAATGGCGAGGGTCTGCATGGACGCTGGCAGCGGCATCTGCAAATGCGCGATTTGACGCTGAACTGGGCGCAGGAACGCGGGCTAGGCGCATTTGCTCAAGATGGTTATCGCAGCCCGACGGTGTCTACGATTGCCAATACCAGCGGCTTTGACATGGACGCGATGGCAAAGTTCATGAGCAGCAAGGGCTTTTCGATGGATAAGGGCTACGGAAAGATCAAGGGTAAGACTTTCCGGATTGCACACATGGGCGATATGCAACTTGCGACACTTGAAGAAGTGCTGGGCGGGCTGGACGAATTTTTGGCAGGGAACTAACTAAAGAATAGTGCTGAGTTCTGAGTGCCGGGTACTGAGTCAAAAACAGTAAAGTGTGAAGCCTAAAGTAAATGCGACATTTTCTCGCCGGTTGCTTTAGGATTTACTCAGAACTCAGCACTTAGAACTTTCTTTCACTCTGGAGTTCTTATGACCTACCACGTACTTGTACCTGACAACGTGCACGCTTCGGCGGTGGATGTGCTGAAAGCGGCTGGCGATGGGCTGGCATATACCGCGCGCGGACAGATCACACGCGACGAACTGCTGGCGGAGATAGTGAATACCGACGCACTGATGATTCGTAGCGCGCATAAGATCGATCAGCCGGTGCTGGATGCGGCGCAGAACTTACGGGTAATTGCGCGGGCTGGCGTGGGGGTGGATAACGTTGATCTGACGGCGGCAACTGAACGAGGCGTGATTGTGATGAACACGCCGGATGGCAACACAGTTTCGACGGCAGAACATACATTGGGCTTGATGCTGGCGCTAGCGCGGCATATTCCTCAGTCGCATATTTCGATGAATGAGGGCAAGTGGGATCGTAAGACCTATGGCGGCGTAGAACTGCGCGGTAAAACGCTGGGGCTGGTTGGCTTCGGGCGGATTGGCCGGGCGGTTGCTAAACGCGCGCTGGCGTTTGATATGAGCGTTGTCACTTATGATCCGTATATCACGGCAGAACAGGCAGGGGCGGCGGGGGTAAGGCAGGTTTCGCTGGATGATCTGTTTGCGCAAAGCGATTTTATCAGCTTACATGCGCTGCTGACCGACGAAACCCGCAATCTGGTGAACAAAGAGACCATCGCCAAGATGAAGCCGGGCGTGCGGATTGTGGACGCGGCGCGTGGCGCGCTGATCAATGAAGCTGATTTAGCGGAGGCGCTGCAAAGCGGGCAGGTGGCAGGCGCGGCGCTTGACGTATACGTGCAGGAACCGCCCGATCCGAATAATCCGCTGCTGCATTTGCCGAACGTGGTGCATACGCCGCATCTGGCGGCCAGCACGGAAGACGCGCAGATTGTGGTGGCGGTGGAAGCCGCGCAGTTAGTAGTGGCCGCGCTGCTGAAGGGCGAATATAAGAACGTGGTCAATCAGGCGGTGCTGGCGAAGTAAGTGCCTGAGTAGGGGCAGCGTACCCGAATGGTTATTCAATGAAGCCGGTGCGTGATATATCATGCACCGGCTTTTGATTCCTGTACTGGCATAGGGGCGATAATGACACGCTTGGCGGTGCTTTCGGATATTCACGCCAATTTACCGGCGCTGGAAGCGGTGGCTGCGGATATGGCGCAGTTTAGCGTTGATCAGGTGGTGGTGGCGGGCGATCTGGTGAACTGGGGACCGTTCAACCGCGAGGTGATGGACTTTGTGACCGCGCGGCGTTGGTCAATGATACGGGGCAACAACGAACTGTATCTGCTGGATTATTTGACCCCACGCGCACCGGAATACTGGAAAGAATTTACGCTGCCGCCGTGGCTGCGCGAGCAGTTGAAAGACTGGATTCACTACATTGGCGGGATGCCGGATGAACTGCAACTGCGCTTTCACGATGCGCCGATGATACGGGTGCTGCATGGCTACCCCGGCAACCCCTGGCGCGGCATTTTCCCGGATACACCGGATGAACAGGCGCGGGAACTGATGGCAGGTGTGGGAGAGGCAACCGTGATCATGGCGCACACGCATATTGTGATGGATCGGGTGGTGGATGACTGGCATTTGCTGAATTCGGGATCGGTGGGCGCGCCGCTGGATGGCGATGCGGCGGCGAAATACATGATTCTGGACGGCGATGCGGCGGGCTGGAAAGCGACTCAACGGCGGGTGGAGTACGACTATGCGCCGGTATATGCAGAATTTGAGCGGCAAAGATTCATTGATCAGGTAGGAGTGACCGGACAGTTGATCATCGAGGAATTCAAGACTTCACGTTTGCGGGTGCAGCCCTGCCAGATCTGGTGCAAAGAGATGTATCCGGGCGAAACACTGACAGTTGAACGGATGCAGGAATTTTTGAGCAGCGTTGATCCGAACCGGTATATGCTGCCGGTGTACAGGGAGCAAAGAAGTAATGATGGGTGAAAAACCGTTAACCGTTAAAAGGTTAAAAGAGGTGATGGTTAAGGCCGCCCCAAAGTTGCGCGGTTCCCGCTGCTGTGGTTAACTGTTAAGCGTACCTCCATCTCATAGAGAGCGCGGTGTGATGCCTTTTTCCGGCGGTCGCTTCAGCATACTCATGGCAGTCATTTTTACGGTGCTTTGCGGGCTGCTGGCCGGCGCGTGCAATCTGGTTCAGGTCACACCGACACCAATTTCGACACCTACCTTCATTCTGCCTACGCCCACGTTTCTTGGCGCACCCTCTATTACCCCGCTGCCTGGCACCGGTAACGGCACGCTTGAACCCAACCCCTGCCCGCCTCCAGCGGGATGGATACCCTACACCATTCAGGTGGGTGATACGCTCACGACGCTGGCCGAAGCAACGCTCAGTACGGTGGCTGCGCTCATTACCGCCAACTGTCTCGCCAATCCCGACGACATTCGCGCGGGCGAAATCATCCAACTTCCCATGATGCCCGGCCCCGTGCCGACGCAAAGCGGCTGACCGGAACATAGTTCACGGAGAAAACATGATGGATAATTTTAAGATACTGGCGAATACTACCCTGCCGCAGTCCGTCGTACGCCCCGGCGAAACTATCACCCAGACATGGCGCATTCAGAATATCAGCGATGAGCCGTGGAAGTCGGGTTATTACCTATCTTATATTTCTGGAGGCACGTGGGATGCTCCGCAGCGGGTTGAGCTTCCGCCGTTGCGTTCCGGAGAAGAAGCTGACATCACTCTGACGATGATCGTGCCGGCGGCGATTGGCGCGCACCGCAGCCACTGGCGTATTCGCAATCATATTGGCCATCCTTTCGGCCCCGGCCTTGTGGCTGCGATCACTGTACAGCCGATACCGGACAACATTTTCAACGGCATTATTGACCTGTCCAGCACCAATCGCTCGGTCAATCTAGCGGTGGCGAAACAGGCTGGCATTGCCGCGGTGATCATCAAAGCCTCGCAGGGTTTGACCAGAGTTGATTCCAGCTTTGCAGCCTTTCGCGAGCAGGCGGGGGCAAGCAATCTGCTGCAAGGAGCGTATCACTTCGGCACTGCTGGCGATCCACTGGAACAGGCCGATCACTTCCTCGCAGCCTCCGATCCGGATGAAAACACCCTGCTGGCATTAGATCTAGAGAGCAATACTTTTCATCCTAATCAAAGCATGAGTTTATTTGAAGCAGAAACCTTCGTTCGTCGCATCTTCGAGCGCATAGGTCGCCTTCCGGTCATCTATACCAGCGCCGAATACCTCAATCACATCGCCCCGCCGGGTACCATCTCGCAGTTGAATCGCTGCTCTTTATGGGTCGCCAGTTATACCAATGCCCCGGTAGTCCCCCATCTATGGGCTACATGGGTGTTGTGGCAGTTCACCGATGGCCGGAGCGGCCCGCAGCCCCATGAAACCTCTGGCGTTGGCAGGAGTAACCGCAGCGCCTTCAATGGCGATCTGGGCACGCTCAAATCTTGGTGGAGCGCGCCGGATAAGGCTACAATTTAGGCGGGATTTTGCCTTCAAAGGACAACGAACATGGCCGCAGCCACACAATCTAACGGCGGGTTGATGGAATCATCAAGTAATCCGGCTCTGAATGCCAACGCTTTTCAACGTGCTGTTCAGCAGGGGGGCGCCAGCCAGAGCAACCTGACCGCTCTCAGCGTTTATCTGCGCGCTGGCTTCCTGCTGCTGATCATGATCATTGCGGCGGGGTTCGGCTGGTCGCAGACTGAAGTATTCACCGTCGGTCAGCAGCAGGTGGTACAAATTCCACCGGCGACGTGGTGCCTCAGCATGCTGGCTTTCGTGATTGCGATGGTTGGCATCGTCGCCTACAAGGCGGCGGCGGTGATTGGCGTCCTTTATATGCTCTTTCAGGGCTTTGTGATCGGCGTGGTTTGCCGCGCATTTGCGGTGGAATATGATGGCATCGTGGCGCAGGCCATCGTTGTCACTCTCGCAATTTTTCTGGGCATGCTGATTCTGTACAGCACGAAGATTATCAAGGTTACGCCGGGGTTTGTCTCGGCCATTGTGGTCGCCATGAGCGGCCTGCTGCTTGGCTATTTCATGATCTGGATTCTCAGCCTGTTTGATCCGCGCATCGGCATTCTGTTCTTCACCAATACACCCATTGGCATCGGGCTGGCGGTGTTCATCGTGGTTCTGGCGGCGCTCAGCCTCGCCCCCGATTTCAAATTCATCGAGATGATTTCTAATTCCGGTGCGCCGTCCTATATGGCGTGGTATGCCGCCTTCGGGCTGGTGCTGGGCATCATCTGGTTGTTCGTTTCGGTGCTGCGTTTGCTGGCGCTCACCCGCCGCTAGAGGTTCATCTTCAGGAAGAAAACCTCATTCCCCTTAACCCCTCTCCTCAGCACGTCAACGGCGGAGGAGAGGGGTTGAGGGTGAGGAGCAGGCCGGTTGAATAGAAGCTCGCTTTACCGTGGACGCGGTGGTTTTCCGGTTCGCGGCTCACCCTTAAAGGCACTGGCGAAATAGTCAAGGTCTTGCTGGGTCTGGCGGGGGTTGGCGGCGCTGCCGGGGTCATCATCGCCACCCGGCTTTTTGAGCATATTCGTCGGGTAAGAGAATGATTTCCCCTGCATCTGCTGCATCAACAGCTTCGCGAAATCATGGCTTTTAGCGGTCTTAAATTTGCGGCGCTCAGCCTCTTTACGCACTTCTGCGTCGCTGCTGACTACTGTCCAGCGCGTCGTATCTTTGGTTAGGCGCAGTTCGCGCAAAATTAGCTTGTCGGCAATCGTCGGATCGGAGGCGAAGATCACTTTGACTGCGGAATTGGAAGCGCGGGATATTCCTCCCGGCAGCCCGCCATCAAAACATACGGTCACACGGGACTTGCTGCCTGCCGCAAACCGCCGCAGCAGCTCCACCAGCTTCATCTCATCGTCGGGATCATCCAGCGAAAACCCTAGTAAAGCAGTTCCGATCAGGTTGTGACCGTCTATTAAGTACATCTTCCAAAAGCCCGTCTCTTTCGCTCAGTATACTATGCTTCGATCAAACTTCACGTAAACTTCTCCCGGTTTTCCGAGAAAGACCCGCTCATCGCTCACAGTTTCTCGATATAGCGCTTGATGATGGTGACGCTGTTATGCAGCGCATCCTGCTCGTTCGGCTGCAATTTTAGCGGGAAGCTGTCAATGACGCCCTGCCCGCCGATCAAGTGTGGCAGCGACGCCGTCACATCGTTCACGCCGGCGATCTCATCATGTGGTGTGCATACCGTCATGATCGCTCGCTGGTCGTGGAGCATCACGTTCACAATTCGCGCCAGAGCGCTGCCAATGCCGTAATAGGTCGCCCGTTTCCCCTTGATGATACGTGGCGCTGCCATCCGCACTTGCTCATCAATTTCGGCGCGTTCAACATCGCCCAGCACCATATCCCGATGCGCAACAAATTCATTGAGTGAAATGCCGCCCACCGTCACATTTGACCACGTAAGCACTTCCGAATCGCCATGCTCGCCCACCACATAGGCATGCACATGCTGTGAATCTACGCCTACTTTTCGCCCCAATAATGCGCGAAAACGTGCTGTGTCCAAAGTTGTCCCGGAGCCAATCACCCGCCCCGCGGGAACGCCAGCTTCAGCGGCATAACGGGCGGTGAGGTGGGTCATGATGTCTACGGGATTGGTTGCCACCAGCAGCAGGGTGTTGGGCGCGGCCTTCAGCACCGCCGGCACCACTTCTTTAAATACTTCAGCGTTGCGCCCCAACAGCTCCAGACGGGTTTCTTCAGGCGAGGCGCTGTTCACCCCCGCCGCCAGTATGACCACCGAAGCGCCGGCCAGCGCGTCATAATCCCCGGCGATGATCTCCAGCGGTGAGGCGAACGGCACAGCGTGATAGAGATCGTCCGCTTCTGCCTGTGCCCGTTCTTTATTGAGATCCACCAGCACAATTTTGCGCCCGATTCCCTGCATCAGCAGCGCATAGGCCGCCGTTGCACCTACGAAACCCGCGCCTACAACGCCAATTTTCACGGTAAGATCCTCTGTACATGATTCGGGAAGAAAATACTTTGTAGAATAAATTATACTGCCGCAAAATATCGTCATTCATGACAAATGTCATCATCGCTAGAGGTGAAATAACATGAGTACGGATCAAAAGCGGGTTAAATTCAATTTTGATATCCGCTTCAGCAACGGCGGCGGCTTGCAGGGGCAGGATTTTCGCCTTGATATTGACGGCGATCAAATAGATGATGCCGCCTTAGCCGGTTACATCGTGCGCGACTTGAACCTGCTGATGGTTGGCGAGGTGCTGCCGGGGTTTGAGGTCAAAGTTGGCGATATCTGGCCGAAGAGTCTCTCGATGGCTTAGAGAACCGTCAGCTTGGCGAAGTTGGCGGAGAGGCGCTTGAAGCCGACTTTATCGAAACGGACTTCCACCTCTTCGTCTTCTCCGCTGCGCTTACTGGTGATCACGATGCCGGGGCCGAAGGTGGCGTGAAATACTTTCATGCCGGTCTTGAATTTCGTCTGTGGTTCTGGCGCTTTGTCTTTTGCGGCACGCCCCGGAAAGGGGATCACCTTGCTGTGAGTCTGGGCGGATCGCTGCGGGGTTCTATCGCCGCTCGATTCCCACGTTGTAGATTTTTGATAACCGGAACGATCTTTCAAGGATTTGATCTTAGGCGAGACGCCTTCGGTCAACTCTTCAGGAATATCTTCGAGGAAGCGCGAGGGTACAGACAGCATACTATCGCCGTAGAGCGTGCGCCGAAAGGCATAGGTGAGGTGGATTTCGTCTCTGGCGCGGGTGAGGCCGACGTAAAAGAGGCGGCGCTCTTCGGCCATGGCGTCTGGCTCGGAGAGCGAACGACTGTGTGGAAGCAGGCCTTCTTCGATGCCGGTGATGAATACGACAGGGTATTCCAGCCCCTTGGCGGCATGCAGCGTGAGCAGGGTGATAGCGTCGGCGTTGGGATCGAGGGCGTCGGTATCGGAAGCCAGCGCGGTATCGGAGAGAAAATCGTTCAGCGCGAGATCGCGTTTATCGCTGATATTGCCGCGTAGGGAACTGACGTTTTCCTGACGCTCACGGATCTGATCGTCGGTGTCGGTGGAGCTTTCGTTGAGATAGATCATGTAGCCGGTGCGAGCGATGATCTCGTCAAAGACCAGCGTCAAATCGCCTTCTTCGGCCAGCGCGCGCAGATCGCAGATCAATTGACCAAATTCAGCCATGCTTTTGCCGGCACGCCCGGTGATTGGCAGGATTTCGCCATCAGCGGCGGCCTGTAAGGCGCTGGCTAAGCCGGAACCGCGCCCCGCTGCCCACGCTAGAAAAGCGCTGACTGATTTTTCACCGATGCCGCGCCCCGGTACATTGACGATGCGTTGAAAACTGACGGAATCGTCAGGATTGTTGACCAGTTTCAGATAGGCCAGCAGATCGCGAATTTCCCTACGTTTATAGAAGGCCACGCCGCCGATCAGGCGGTAAGGAAGGCCGGTGGCTACGGCGGCATCTTCCAGCGTACGCGATTGGGCGTTGGTGCGGTACATGATAGCGAAGTCACGATAGCGGTAGCCGCGCGTTTTGATCAGGCGGCGAATTTGCGTAGCGATATATTCGCCTTCATCGGCCTCGCTGTAGGCCTCATAAATGGAGACGCGCTTGCCGCCTTCGCGGTTAGTGAACAGGGCTTTGGGGGTGCGATGGCGATTGCGGTCAATGATAGCGCGGGCGGTATCGAGCACAATCTGGGTGCTGCGATAATTCTGCTCTAGCAGGATGGTGTGCGCGGCGGGATAGTCGGTCTTGAACTGCATGACATTGCGGTAATCGGCGCCGCGAAAGGCGTAAATGCCCTGATCTTCGTCGCCAACCACAAATATGTTGTCCTGCGGCTTGCCAAGCAGCTTGACTAACTGATACTGGGCGGTGTTGGTATCCTGAAACTCGTCTACCATAACGTGTTCGTAGCGGCGCTGATACTTTTCGCGGGCGGTTTCATTGGCGCGCAGCAGCAGCACGGTTTGCATGAGCAGATCGTCAAAATCCATGGCGTTGCTTTCGATCAACCGCTTCTGGTAGGCGGGATAGACGCGGCGTACCACTTCGCTGAAATAATCGCGGCCATAGGGGTAATCGTCGGGCAGAATTAATTCATTTTTGGCGTTAGAGATGGCACCGAGGATACGCCCCGGCTGAAATTTCTTAGTATCTACGTTCAATTCGCCGAGGATGCGCTTGATCAGGGAAAGCTGGTCGTCGGTATCGTAGATGGCGTAATCGCGGTTGTAGGGCAGCGTGCCCATGCCCGCCTCCACGCGCAGCAGACGCGCGCAAATGGCGTGAAAAGTGCCGATCTGTAGGCCATCGGCGCGATCTGCCAGCAGATCTTCCACACGCTCGCGCATTTCGCCCGCCGCCTTATTGGTGAAGGTGACGGCGACGATATGATGCGTGGGGATGCCGATCTCGCGGATCAAATAGGCGACGCGATGGGTGAGCACGCGGGTTTTGCCGCTGCCGGGGCCGGCCAGCACCAGCACCGGGCCGTACACGGTGGTGACGGCTTCGCGCTGCTGAGGGTTGAGCTTGTCGAGAAGATTGGGCATAGAGGGAAGTCCAAGAGTAATGAGTGATGAGCAATGAGTGATGGGTAAAAAATAGTCGTTTGACTCATTACCCGTTACTCATCACTTTCTATTTGCGATTATAACACCTGTTCTAGACCCATGCCGCGAATTCGGATAGGGTTTCGAAGATGGCATCGGGTTGGGCGGCTTCGAGGGCTGCGGGAGTTTCAAAGCCGGTGAGAACGACGGCAGCGACCACGCCTGCCGCACGCGCGCAGGCAATATCCATGATGGTATCGCCAATGATGATGATGTCGCTCAAGGGAAAATCATAGCCGTAATGGGCGCGAGCGCGCTGGATCGCTAATTCAGGCAGGTCATTACGGTGAAAGGCTTCATGACCAAATGCGCCGGCTGGAAACCATGCCGGATCGAAACCCCCGGCGCGAAGCTTGACTTCAGCCGCACGACTGGCGTTGCCGGTTAAGACACCGAGCGATATATCGGGACGGGCACGAAGCTGGTTTACAGCTTCAAGCGCGCCGGGAGTAGGCGTGACCGCAAAGCCGGAGATGATCGCGCTGATATGGCGACCAACCGTTTCGTTATAAGAAGGCAAAATTGCGCCGATGTCTTCACGGGTGTGCTGGCCTTCGAGCAATTCGGACAGGGTTTGCCAGTCGGTTTTGCCGCTGAAATGATGGGCGTCAATGTCGCCGGCGGTGCCGAACACCTCGGTCATGGCGCGGCGGGTGGATTCGCGGCCTGCGCCCTGCGTGAGCAGCAGCGTACCGTCAATGTCGAAAAGGATGAGTCTGGTCATGGAGGTTCGGATTATGATTCTTTGAGATCGGGATAGGGAGGCATAATGCCTGATGCGAGGAAAATCGTCAAGAGAGGAAAGACGGTTAAAAAGAAATGATGAGTGATGAGTAACGGGCAGTTAAAGGAAATAGAACCTAGCTAGCTTTATCTTTGATGCTGTTATAGGCGCTATCAAGGTGGCGTTTGGCGCGGCGGCCATAGCTGTACCAGACAGCTAGACCGAGCATAAGCACCGCGATGGCTGCCCAGCAGACGGCCCATACGGCTGGCGGAATGAGCGGGAAGACGTTGGCGCTAAAGGCGGCGGCATCATTGCGCACCTCGCCCATGGACGCATTGCTGTACTGCACCAAACTGAATAAATCCACGACGGCATTGAGCGCAGTTAGTACCGCTAGAAAATTGAGGACTGCTAGATTGAGTTCGCGGCTGCCCTTATAGGCGAGAACTGCTAAAACGGCGGCGAATCCTAGCCCGACCAACCACGCGGTAGAGAGAAAATTAGTGTAGGTCAGCGCCATGATCGCCATCATGATGGCCAGAGCGCCGGAAATCCAGCGGGCGCGGCGGATGGTGTTAGTGAGGTAGAACAGGACTGCGCCAAACAGCGCCGCGCCGAGATAACCGGCGGGGAGAATGAGCCAGCGCGCGCCGCCGGCGGTGGTGGCGACGCCAGCGCCACTGCTGTAGACAGTCAGGTTGATCAACTGGCCGCCGGTGAGGATGGCAGTCAGGCCATGCGCGGTTTCATGAATGAAGGTGACGAACAGGCGGAAGGGATAGAGCAGAAAATCGAGCGCCGGAATATTCCAGACGATGATGGCCACGATGATGGCGGCGATAGCGATAAGCAGCGAGCGTCGGCGAATGTGGAGGGGTTCAGACGTCACGGGATGAGCCTCAGTTTGCGCGGCTGATAAAAGCGATCCAGAATCGAAGCGATGGGTAGGATTGTACCTGTTCATCATTAAAGTTTACGCGAAATAGCATATTGGAGTTTCATCGGATGGAGAAGAAGACACCAGATGCGCTGCGTTTTGGCACGGTTGGTTCGCCACAAACGGCGCTTGCCAGCGGGACACCCGCGGCTATCGCCAATATTCGCCAGTTGGGGCTGGATCACCTGGAGATTGCATGGGTGCAAAGTGTCCGGGTGTCAGACGAAACCTGCGCGCAGATTAAGGCGGCGGGAATGGCGCATAAAGTGAGCCTGAGCGTTCACGCGCCGTATTTCATCAACCTGAACAGCCAGACCGAGGAATTGATGGAAAAGAGCGATGCGCGCTTGCTGGCCGCAGCCCGCGCAGGATACAAGGCGGGGGCGCGGGATATTGTGTTTCATCCTGGCAGCTATCACAGCCAGCCGCCCGAAGATGTGTATCAGCGGGCAAAAACGAAGCTGCTGGAATTGACGGCGATCCTTAGAGATGAAGGTGTGGATGTCTGTTTACGGCCTGAGACGATGGGCAAGGGCGCGTTGTTTGGAACGCTGGAAGAATGTGTGCGACTGGGGGCGGATGTTCCCGGCGTTCTGCCGTGTATTGACTGGGCGCATTTGCATGCGCGGCGCGGTGATGGCTCATTCAACAGCTATGAGGAATTTGCGGCGGCGCTGGAAGTGGTGCGCTCCAGGCTTGGCGATGAAGGGCTGAAAAAATGCCATTTTCACCTGAGCGGGATTGAATACAGCGCGAAAGGCGAGCGCTATCATGTGCCGCTGAACGAAGCCGATTTGCATTATCGCAAGCTGTTACAGGCATTTCTGGATTACGGCGTAGAGGGGACGGCAGGTGTGGAAGCACCGCTGCCATTTCATGTTGCGGATGCGCTGGTGTTTCAGGCGACTTACCGGCGTTTGCGGGATAAGGATCAGGCGGCGGAAGCAGAGACGGATTAGGGGGTAGGAATCAAAAGGGCGGTGTGAAAACCGCCCTGTGATTTAGAAGGTTGTGACGCGGTGGCAAGCAGCCCAATGGCCGGGTTCAATTTCGATAAGCGGCGGGTCGGGTTCCTGAAAGCAGATACCGGGTACCGCTACCGGGCAGCGGGTGTTGAAGTTGCAGCCAATGGGCGGGTGTGCCGGGCTGGGCACGTCGCCTTTTAGGATGACGCGCTGGCGCATTTTCTCGATCATCGGGTCGGGAACAGGTACAGCGGAAAGCAGCGCCTGAGTGTACGGATGCAGCGGATTATCATAGACGGCATCCGTTGGGCCGATTTCCACAATTTTGCCCAGATACATCACCGCGACACGGTCGCAGATATGGCGCACCATACTCAGGTCATGGGCGATGAACAGGTAGGTGAGGTTGAACTCTTGCTGTAAATCTTCTAGCAGGTTGACCACCTGCGCCTGAATGGACACATCCAGCGCGGAAATTGGCTCGTCGGCCACAATGAAAGTGGGCTTCAAGGCCAATGCGCGGGCGATGCCGATACGCTGGCGCTGACCACCGGAAAATTCATGGGGATAGCGATTGACGTAGTAAGGGTTTAAGCCTACACGCTGAAGCAGTGCTTCAACATATTCTTGAAGCTCAACTTTATTCTGGATGATGTTGTGAATTTTTAGCGGTTCAGACACGATATTGCCGACTGACATACGGGGATTCAAGCTGGCAAACGGGTCTTGGAAGATCATTTGCATTTTACGGCGCATGTGACGCAAATCGCCGGGCTTCATGGTGGTCAGTTCTTGACCTTCAAAGGCAACTGAACCGGAAGTTGGTTTGTATAACTGAAGCACAGTACGTCCGGTGGTGCTTTTACCGCAGCCTGATTCACCGACCAACCCCAGCGTTTCACCTTTCATCACATCGAAGCTGACGCCATCAACCGCTTTTACGGCGCCGACCTGTCGCTGAATGATCACGCCGGAATTAATCGGGAAGTGTTTCTTGAGATCTTTAACGCTCAAGATGACTTCATGATTGTTACTGGTTACGCTTGCAGCTTGCGCTGCTGCCGGGCTAGACATGTACGACCTCCGCTTCGGGTAATGGCTGGTTGGTACGAACGTCTACCCAGCAGGCTTTCAGGTGTTCTGCCGAAGACCCCGGCCCCGGAATTAACGACGGCATTTCTTGTTCACAACGGGCGATCTTGTAGGTGCAGCGCGGCGCAAACGGGCAACCGGGCGAGAGTTGACGCATATCTGGCGGTGAGCCTTCAATTTGTACCAGACGCTCACGATTGGTACTGGCATCATGACGGGGCAGCGAACGCAGCAAACCGAGTGTGTATGGGTGACGGGTATCTTTGAATACTTCTTCTGCCGGGCCACGTTCTACGATGCGACCGCCGTACATGACCTGCACGGTATCGGCAAGCCCGGCGACTACGCCTAGGTCGTGGCTGATCCAAACAATCGCCATGCCAAATTGATCGCGCAGACGCTTGATCAGTTCGATGATTTGTGCCTGAATGGTGACATCGAGAGCGGTTGTGGGTTCGTCAGCGATCAACAGTTTCGGATTGCAGGAGAGCGCCATAGCGATCATGACGCGCTGACGCATACCGCCAGAGAACTGATGAGGATAGTTCTTCAGACGGCGTTTTGCGTCTGGAATACCAACCATGGTCAAGAGTTCAGCAGCGCGGTTATCAGCATCTTTATCGTTCATGCCCATGTGCAGTTTGAGGGCTTCGGTAATTTGGGTGCCGATAGTCAAAACCGGATTGAGGGAAGTCATCGGGTCTTGAAAGATCATTGCGATTTCAGCGCCACGAATCAGGCGCATTTCGTCAGATTTAAGTTTGAGCAGGTCTTTGCCCTCAAACCACACTTCGCCACCTTCAATTTTGCCGGGCGGCATTGCGATCAGGCGCATAATGGAGAGCGCATGCACGCTTTTGCCAGAGCCAGACTCACCGACGACACCCAGCGTTTCCCCCTCATTCAGGACATAGGAAACATCATTGACCGCGTATACGGTTCCTTCTTGAGTGTGGAAACGAGTGACGAGGTTTTTCACCTCCATTAAAACGCCCAAAGGGTAATACCTCCTATAAAACGATCTGAAATAACACTTAAATAACCGTTTTATTCAACTCTGCCACGAACTAGCGCAGTATTATACACAGTTGCCAGCGCAGTTAAAACGTTTGACATGGTAAAAAACAGGGATATTGCAACAAATTTCCAAGATGTTGGAGTCTGAATCCACTCAGCTAAAGCCCCGCTAACCGGGCAAGATACATCTCGCCCATATGCTAAGGCGCCCGCCAGAATGTTTTAATTTCAGGCGCGACATATTTTTATGCTAGCGTCCTTCCGTCCATTTTTTGAGGAGCTTGTAGATGGCCGGCGCGCCGATCAGGTTTTCGATTTCGTCATCGGGATCAAAGCTAGCCGGGAACATGATGAACGGATGATTTTGATCGCCGCCTAGCCCGCCGTGCGATCCGACCAGTTCTTCGAATGCAGCAACTTCGCCCCATTCAGGGTCATACATACTGATCAGCACGAGATCTCCTACATCGGGATAGGTATCCAGTTCGCGCAGGTGCATCGGCGCGTTGACGCCAAAATTGGTCAGCGGGTTTTCCCCGTCAATCGTATCGTTCCCCAGATGATAAACGCCATTACCACCAACAGCGATCAAGCCATAGACCTGTGAGCGCACCATGACAAAACCGATGCCGGGGTGATTTGAGAGTATGTCTACCAGACCGGGAAAGGCTGCGTCAATATCTTCAAGAGTCATGCGCTCTCGAGATTTCTTGAAGTAAATCAGCGCCAGATTACCGGAGGCGCAAACGACGGTATCAGCTTTCTGCGCCTGCTGCTCTTGTGCAGGGGTTTCATCTGAAACCAGTTCGACATAATTTCCGTCGGTTCGGTCTCTCATCAATTCTTTGATGCGCTTTGCAGCCCAACGGCTGGACTGCGCGAACTGCGAGGCGAGCAAATTAATATTGCCCACGGCATTCTCACCGAACACTGTTTGAATAGCGTGGGAAGGATCGGCAATAGATTTGTCAATCAGCTCGCCAATCGTCATCCCGTAACGCTGGCGGAAGGTCGCGCCTTGAGATTGACCATGATCGGAAAGCAGGACAAATTCATATTTGCGCGGGGTTTGCTGTGCGGCGGAGACCATCAGGCGAACCTGCTCGTCGAACTGGTTGAGGATTTTGAAGGAATCGGAGCGTTCTACGCCGGAGTGATGGGCGACTTCGTCGTAGCTGACGAAAGTGGTATAGGCGACACTGATCCCTTCCCACATTTTGCCAATGAGTAGATAAATACTCAGATAGGGGAAGACGGCGACGGTGCCGGCACGGATCAGCGGGTATGGATATTTGCGCTCGATACGCGGCTCAACATCCCGACGTACCTGATCGCGAGCTTCGCGGTATTCGGTGAATAGATCGCGGATGGCAGCGACGATGACGCGCTGAACATTAGCGGCGACGGCGAAGAATTGAAACAGGGTGTCAGAACTACGCATACCTTTTAACGATCCGACGTCGGTTGAGAAGCCGGTGAAGGTGAGCAGAATTTCCTGCGCGTCGCCATGCGCCCAGTTGTTTAACGAGAAGCCGTTTTCGGACAGAATACCTTTGCCATCATCTAGGCGGCTGAGCATGAGGGCTGCATCTTTGGGATGGTTAGAGACCAGCAGTACATCATTTTTCTTGTCGTAGAAACGGAAGGCGGGGATGTTGAAATGCGAGCCATGCAAAATACCAGCTTGCATGGATGAAGTTTGCGAGGGTAGGCCGCTGTCCCACGCATGGAGCTTGTATTCGCCAGAGCGCAGCCATGACTTCATAAAGGGCATATATCCCTGCCGGACAGCCTGACGCAGCACCGGTTCGGAGAGGCCATCAATTTCGAGGATCATCAATCCGGGGCGATCATAATGTTTTGCGCTCTCCTTTTTGGCTTTGTTGGCGTAACGCTTGACGATTTCATAGCGATAAAGCTCATCATCATGGCGGCCCATGATGCCGGGGACGACAGATCCAAAGAGGATGGTGAATACGATTGAGATTAAAATTGCGGTGAGCAGGCCGTCTACAAGCCATCCGGGCATGACCGCCGCAACTAGTAAAATCATCAAACCGTTTAGGACGAGACTGATCAGCCCGAAGGATAAGACGGTGAGCGGCAGCGTAAGCCGGATTAGTAGTGGGTATAGATAGGCGTTGAGCAGTGACAAGAGGACAACGCCCACCATCAGTGCCGCGATGTCGGTAATTTCAAAACCGGGCAGCAGTGAAAGGACGCCAACTGTGAAGATGACGATAATAAAACTGATTACCAGACGAAACGTGGTAGAAAAGACGCGACCAACCATAATGGATGCCTCAATGGGATTGATGCATCAATCCCATTTGCCATGAAATAAATTACCGTCAATTATGTGTGATGCGCTTTGACTAATTCAAATTCTCGAAGATACCGGCTGCGCCCATGCCACCGCCAATGCACATGGTAACCATGCCATACTTACTGTTCCGGCGAGACATTTCATTGACCAGCTGAACGGTGAGCTTAGAGCCGGTTGCGCCTAATGGGTGCCCCAGCGCAATCGCGCCGCCGTTCACGTTCACCTTTTCAGGATTCATCTCTAGATGCCGGATGACAGCCAATGCTTGGGAGGCGAACGCTTCGTTCAGTTCAATCAGGTCTAATTCATCTAGCGATATGCCAGTACGCTTGAGCAGCTTTGGGATGGCGGCAATTGGGCCTACGCCCATGATCTCAGGGCGAACACCGGCGACATTGAAGCCGACAAAACGCGCCAACGGTTTCAAACCTAACTGCGCAGCTTTACCCGCTTCCATCACGACTACAGCAGCGGCACCGTCGCTGAGAGGGCTGCTGTTTCCGGCGGTGACACGGCCGTTTTGCTTGAAGACGGGCTTCAATTTGGCGAGGCCTTCGACGGTGGTTTCGCGGCGCAAGTGTTCGTCTTGATCGAGGGTAATGGTTTCAGTGACCTGCTCGCCAGCTTCGTTGAAGTAAGTTTCGGTCACTTCAAAGGGCACAATTTCGCTTCTGAAAATGCCGCTGTCCATCGCCTTTGCCGCTTTCTGGTGGCTGCCCGCGGAGAAGGCGTCCATATCTTCACGGCTGACGTTGAATTCATCGGCTACCTGCTCAGCGGTCAAGCCCATGCTCATATAGACATTGGGATCGTTTTCAGCCATATATGGGTTAGGGCTGATGCGAAAGCCGCTCATCGGCACCTGCGACATACTCTCAGCGCCGCCTGCGATGATGATATCTGCTCCGTTAGCAATGATACGTTCGGCGGCGGCAGCGATGGTTTGTAGGCCGCTGGCACAAAAGCGGTTCACCGTTTGACCGGCAATATCCACCGGAAGCCCGGCGCGTAAGGCGATCACGCGGGCGAAGTTTAACCCCTGCGAGCCTTCGGGCATGGCACAGCCGATGACCACATCATCAATTTCAGCGGGATCGAGCTTGCCTCCGGTCTGGTTCAGGACTTCACGTACAACCAGCGCCGCCATTTCATCTGAACGTGCGTTACGGGTGACGCCTTTTTTTGACTTACCGACGGCAGTACGCGCGGCGGCGACAATCACGGCTTCACGCATCATTATTTCCTTTCAACAAGCGTGTTTTTAATCAAATTTCGATTCGATTAACTAGACACCGCAACTATAGCGATTCTGACTTATGGTTGCCATGCTTATCTGGCGTTCTTAGCGCCCTGGCGGCTTATTCATCCGTAAACGTCTCCGCAAGAAATTGAACCGCTAAGACGCGGAGGACGCCAAGAAAAAGGGTTTGAATTGAGCAATATCGTCATTATTTTGAATCACACTCCTTTTTAGGCGATGTGCTTGACAAGATTTATGAATTCTCATTACACTACATAAGCTTTTATGAACCCTTATAGCCCCATAGATGAGGTTGTTATGTACGTTGTTCCTGAAAATCTACGTCTCCGCCCGGCCCGGATGGAAGATGCCGGGGCGGTGTTTGAACTCAAATGCCAGAACGCGATTTTGCTGACAGGGCAAACTGACGAAAGCATGGAGGACATGCTGAAGGATTGGGAAGACCCTGAGGTTAGCCTTGAAAGTGATTTGCGCGTCGTGGAGAATCTACAGGGTGAAATTATTGGATTCGCCGAATTTTTTCCGCAAAAGCCCCCGGTAACGATGTGGCTAGATATTTATGTGCGCCGGGATTATGAAAGTTCTGGCATTAGCGAGGTGATGGCGGAGTGGATAGAGGGCCGCGCTCATGAAACCATTGATCAAGCGCCGGCTGGAGCGCGAGTAGCGCTGCGCGCCTATACGTATCAGGAAGATGAGCGTTACTACCAACCTCTATTAGAGCGTATAGGTTTACAGCGAATCCGGCACAGTTATCGCATGAAGATCGATCTGGATACACCGCCACGGGTGCCGGTTATTCCTGCGGGGTTCACGATCCGTAACGCGATCTCTAATCAAGATGAACGCAATGTGCGGATGGCCGTAAGGGAGAGCTTCAAAGATCATTTTGGGCATGTGGAACGTGACTTTGACGAGGATTTCCAGCAGTGGATGCATTACTGGCAGGATTATGATCCGTCATTATGGTGGTTGGCATTTTCGGGGGATGAATTGGCGGGAATTTGTTTGTGCGAGCCGAAGTTTGCTGATGATGACTCGATGGGTTGGGTGGGGACGCTGGGCGTGAAGCGTGAATACCGAAAACATGGGCTTGGGAGGGCGCTGCTGCTTACGGCCTTCCATGAGATGTATCAGCGGGGCAAGAAAGGTGTCGGTTTAGGTGTAGATGCTAGCAGCCTAACCGGGGCGGTGGCGCTTTACGAGCAAGCTGGAATGTATGTTGCTCAGCGATTTGATCTATACGAAAAAGAACTGCGTGCGGGTGTTGACATGACCACCCATGAATTGGAAACCGCCGGGTGACGTTTTGGTGGCGTAACTACTAGGCATATTCTTCACCCCTGTCAGCCCGCTTACGTGAAAACGGGGGGACAGGGGATGTTTAGGTTTTCGAGCCGTTGAACGGACTTCGTTCGCGTAACGTGCCGGGTAGTCATTGTTTTTGCTGTATAATTTATCCAAGTTGTTTTGCGGCTTTATATATCAACACTGTAAAATGGCTAGCAAAGAATTCACAAGTTCTTGCAAATAATCGTTGTTTAGACAAAGGATGACCGATGGCCGCAGCGCAGCAGGAGCGGGCGGCGATGCGGTTGGGCGAAGCAACCCTACTGGAAATGTATAGGGTGATGCTGCTCAGCCGACGCCTTGACGAACGCAGTTGGGCGCTTCATCGTCAAGGCAAGATCGCCT
>JACSRP010000268.1 GCA_014879665.1 Anaerolineae bacterium
GCAGCCAGAAAACACGGCTTACGGGTACATTCGCTGCGAGGATGGCGGTTGGCGCACCAATTTCTTCTCTGTGCCGATTGTGGGCGGGGCAGATGGCGGCGTGTTTGTGACCGCGCCGGATATGACCCGTTTCTGGGACAACTTGCGCAACCGTCACCTGTTGAGCGACGACTCGACGCGCAAAATGCTCACGCCGCATCATCACTTCACGTTTACGAACGGCACGTTGGGCGGTTATGGTTATGGCCTGTGGATACGGCTGAAGGGCGAAGCTGTGCATATCTATCATGCTGAGGGTGGCGATCCGGGTGTGGAATTTATCTCTGGCGTGTGCGCGGCACAGAACATCGACTTTTCGGTGATCTCAAACGCTGATGATGGGGTTGATGCAGTTGCAGAACTGATTTTTGAGGCGTTGGGGTGATTGCCGGAGGCTGAAGCCATCCGGCTAAGATTGCGCCCCGTGAACGGGGCTTTTGCAACCTATATTCAAGAATAACTGAAATATTTATATGCTATTAAAGTGGCTTCACATCTATGTGGATGCCTCTCATTTACAATTTATAGAACAGTCAATTTTCCATGACACAAAGACAATATTATGGGCCAATGCTGCAACCAGAAGAGCAGGTAAAGCAGTATGTTTTCTGGGTGCTTCAGACTCAATTAGGCTATCCGGCACATTGGATTGGTAAAGAGTTCCCTATCAAAATGGGTTCGGATTCGAGAAGAGCCGATATTGTTGTATTTCATCCCAATAGACCCCAAACTCAGGAAAATATAAGGATCATCATTGAATGTAAACGTGTAGATGGTGGAGATAAAAGAACACAAGAAGCCATTCAACAGTTATTTTCATACGTGTCTGCATGCCTTAATGCCGAATATGGTGTTGTTGCCTCTAAAGATTGGCTTGTTTACCAACGTCGCCCCACAGTAAATGGGTTGATCGAGTTAGGTTCTGTATCTGCACTTCCAAATGTTTTGGGAAACCCTACGCCAATTTCCTATAGGCCATACGTTCAAGCGGCGACACCACAAATTGCTCCACCAATCTCATCATATAGTTGGAACCATCAACAGAATCCGATACCTCCTTGGTCTTCACCCGTTGCCCAGAATAATGGGAAGGGTATTTGGCTGAAAATAATGTTCGGCTTACTAATAGCCGGATTGTTGATTTATTGGGGTGCTAGTAATTGGGAAAGCATCGCAAAAGGATTTAATTTTGCTTCGGATGATGTTCCTAGAGAACTTGATGGCATTGTAGTGCCGCCAGAAATGCTGCAAACGCTGGCTGCACAAACACAGCAATCGGCAATTGCCTTTCCTGTTTCGGGCAATCTGAATAGATCTGAAGCCCAAGTGCCAACAGCAGTTATTCGTCAATATATGGAAGTTACCGGTCAGCGGCGCATCAATGTCCGTCTGGCGGATAGCACAGAATCGCCCGTTGTTGCAGTTCTAAATCCGGGACAGCATGTGTTGAGAATCGGTCAAAACCTTGACCAGACGTGGACACACGTTGAACTTGAGGATGGGGCTAACGGATGGGTTGCCAGCTACTTGCTTGAAGAAACTGAGCCAGCAACTTTGCCATAGCCTTTACCCCAACTGCATCCCCTTGAACGCCTGAATCTGTTCGGTAATGGCGCGTTCGATGGGCAGGCGTTCGGCGCTGCTGGCACCGTAGAAGCCAGCAATCCCTGGCATTTTGAGCATGGCTTGCGCCACATTTTCCGGCTCGTCAAAGGGGCCACCGTGGCAGATCACCAGTTGGTCACGCTTAACTGACCAGCAGGCTTCGGCGATAGTCATCACAAAAGCGATGCCGTCATCCAGCGTCATGGCGGTATTCGCGCCAATGCTGCCAGCGGTGGTTAGGCCAGCATGGGCGACGATTAAGTCTGCGCCAGCGTCCATCATGGCGCGTGCTTCTTCAATAGTGAAAACATAGGGCGAAGTGAATAGGTCGAGTGCATGCGCCGCGCCGATCATCTCCACTTCTCTGGCATAGCTGATGCCCGTTTCTTCCATGTTCACCCGCATTTTGCCGTCAAACAGGCCGACGGTGGGGAAGTTCTGCACGCCGGAAAAGCCGATTTCTTTGACCTGCTTCAAAAAGTGGGGCATCTGGCGGAAGGGATCGGTGCCGTTGATGCCCGCCAGCACCGGCGTATTTTTGACGACGGGCAGTACTTCGCCCGCCATCTCCATAACGATAGCGTTGGCATCACCGTAGGCGAACAATCCAGTGAGCGAGCCGCGACCGGCCATACGGTAGCGCCCGCTGTTATAGATGATGATCAGGTCAGCCCCGCCGGCTTCTTCAAATTTGGCGGAGATGCCAGTACCCGCGCCGGTGCCGATGATCGGCCTGCCCCCTGCCAACTGAGCGCGTAAACGGCGCAGCATTTCTTCGCGTGCAACGGCCATAATCCCTCCAATGTTTGAACCGCCGGGGCGCCAAGCGTAATTTTTTACTAACACTGGCGCCCTAGCAGTTTAGATTCTATCAACTAGCATTTCCAGCAGCGCATCGGCGGCGGCATTTGCGAAATCTGGATCATTGATATGGGTGTCGTATTCGACCACCTGAATATGATCGCCAAGGTTGCGCTTGAGCGCATCGCGGAAGGCGGTTAATGTTTCCGGCCAGTAGAACGGCTTGCCCTGTACGTCAATTTCGGAGACGCCGCGCATCGGCAGCAGTATTTTGACCGGCGCGGTAGCGCGATTCAGCTTTTGCGCGAAAATTTCGCCCAACTGAGCAGTTTCTTCGGGCGTGGTGCGCATCAGCGTGACGTTGGCGTTCCACTCGTAAAACAGGCGATTCGCGAACTGCGGCGGCACATTTTCGCGCCCCCAGAAATTGACCATATCAATACAGCCGGGTACGATGACCTGCGGGATATTGCCCAGCGCGGCGGCATCTAACCGTTCTGATCCGGCGCTCAGTACGCCGCCTACCAACTCATCAGCCCATTCGGTAGTGGTCATATCCAGCACCGCGACGAACTGGCCTTCGGAAGTGAGCATTTCCATGGTGCGGCCGCCGGTGCCGGTGGCGTGGAAGATGATGACTTCAAAGCCTGCCGCTTCAAGGCGCTTTTTGGCGTGATTGACGGCCTGCGTGGTATTGCCGAACATGGAGATGGCGATCATCGGGCGTTCATCGCTGGCGGCGGCCTCACGGGTGCGCGGGTCGCACATGCCGCAGATAGCCCCGGCGGCGTTAGCGTAAATTTTACGGCTGATGCGATTTAGCCCGGCCACGTCAATCACGGCAGGCATCAGCGCAATATCGCTGCTGCCGATGAAACGGGCGGTTTCGCCGGATGCCACTGTAGAGACGATCAGTTTGGGGAAGCCAACGGGCAGCGCGCGCATGGCAATTGACGCGACGGTGGTGCCGCCGCCGCCGCCCATGCTGATGATGCCGTCAATTTTTTCCTGCGCGTACAGGCGGCGCACAATTTCAGCCGCGCCCGTCGCCATCACTTCCATCGCCTGACCGCGATCATCGTTAGCTTGCAGCGTCGCTAGCGGCACTTCGCCCGCCGCCGCCACTTCTTCACGGGGAATGTCGGCGGAGAAGGCCGGTTCGCCGATGACGCTGAAATCAATCATCAGCGTTTGATAGCCGCGGTTCTCGATTTCGGTTTTTAGGAATGCAAAGTCCTCACCTTTGGTGTCCAACGCGCCAAGCAAAGCAATTGTGTTCATCAGCCTTCACCTCCAATCCCTCTCCCTCACGGAGAGGAGAGATCGAACTTCTGAAAATGATTGATACGCCTAATTTTGCTGTCATGAGGGCAGTGTGGCGAAAAATGATGAAAGGCGCAAGCCTCTGATGGGTAGTTTATGCAAATTGACCCGGCGAATGCGAACCAATCTGCGATATGTGAAAGCAAGCGAGGGCAATTCAGGCGTGGTTAATGGAACGCGAATTGCCCGTGTAAATGCCGGGACATACGCAGTTCGCAGTTTTTTGGCAGCTCGAATCTCCAATCTTTTGACAATTTCGGCAGAAGTTGTTTGATAAAAATACATCTTATTGACATTGCAAAAATGACATGTTATGTTTTGATTTATTAAATTGAACTATTATTTTTGAAATGAATTGATGGACAGCGTAAGAGAACTTATTTCCCCTCCGCCGTTCCTTTTACAGCCCCCGCAGGCGAAGATTGTCGCATGCCTGCGGCGGCAAGGCCCCCTTTCGCGCACTGATATTGCAGATATAACCGGCTACTCGCGCTCAACGATTACCACGCTGGTCAACGAACTCACAGATGCAGGTATTCTTGAAGAGATGGGCGATGGCGAATCCAGCGGGGGCCGCCGCCCCCGCGTGGTCAGCTTTCGATCCGACTTTGGCTACATTGTGGCAGTTGATATGGGGGCAACCGGCTTCGATCTGGCGGTTGCCGATTTTAATGCAGTGCTGCTGGAACGGGTTTCAATGCCGATTGACGTGCGTGATGGCGCTGCGCCGATTCTGGGCATGCTGCACCGCCTCACGCTTGAGATTTTAGAACGCCAGGCTATTTCCCCTGAAAAAATATATGCGTTTGGGATTGGCGTGCCGGGGCCAGTAGATTTTGCCGCCGGCATTTTGAATGCCCCGCCGATCATGCCGGGTTGGGATGCCTACCCGATTCGCGCCTTCTTTCGCTCTACTTTTCCTAACGCTATCGTCATCGTAGATAACGATGTGAATATGATGGCGCAGGGCGAGCTGGCGGCTGGCGCTGGCCGGAAACATGAAAACTTTCTATTCGTCAAAATTGGTACTGGCATTGGCTGTGGCATTGTGGCGCGCGGGGAAATTTATCGTGGTTCTACAGGCAGCGCGGGTGACGTTGGTCATATTTGCGCGGATAGAAACGGGCCGATGTGCCACTGTGGCAATGTTGGATGTTTAGAAGCGATTGCTGCCGGGCCGGCAATCGCCCATCGCGCTAGTGAAGCTGCATTAGCCGGGCGCAGCGCTATTTTGAAGAAATATTATGAGCAGTGCGGCGGGCAGATGACGGCGGTTGAGGTAGGCCGCGCGGCTGCTGAAGGGGACAAGGTTGCCAACGAGATTGTGCGCGACAGCGGCTACATTATTGGCGAAGTACTGGCCGGGCAGGTGAATTTCTTCAATCCAAGCCTAATCTTGATCGGCGGGGGGGTCAGCAATATCGGGCTGATGTTCCTGTCGTCTATTCGCAGCGGGATTTTAACACATTCGCTGCCGCTTTCGACGCGCCACTTACGTATTGATACATCGGCCATAGCGCAGGATGCCGGTCTGATCGGGGCGGCAGCGTTGGCGCTCACCAATGTATTTTCTGAAGAGCGTTAACGTGCTCGCTGTATGCTGCCAACCCGCCATCTGGCGGCTTTAAGAGTGAGGCAGGTTCTTTATAGGAGGGCAAGTTATTGAAAGAAACGAGTGAAAACCGAGAACCATCCGTTCAAAGATGCTGTTCGATAGGAGAATACAAAGATGCTTAAGAAAATAGTGTTGTTGGTGGCGCTGGTAGCGCTTGTGGCGCTCGGCTTTGGAGGTGTATCGGCGCAGGGTGTCACTGAACTCACCATCTGGTGGGCAGAATGGGACCCGGCCAATTATCTCCAGCAGCTCGGCAATGAGTATACGGAAGAAACCGGCATTACCATTAACGTGGTACAGACCCCGTGGGGCGAGTTTTACAACCGCGT
>JACSRP010000169.1 GCA_014879665.1 Anaerolineae bacterium
AAACTTCGCGCCATCCAATGGGCGGCGCAAATAGAGGAAATTTGCCTCTTCGCGGGTTTGCGGCTCAAAGCTGGAGTCGTCTTCGTCGCCGATCAAGACGATGCTGGCTTCCGGCTGCATTTGCTGAATGCGTTTAGCCAGCGCGATGCCATCAAAGGTATCTGAGAGCACGAGCGCGGCGATGACGATTCGGAAACGTCCGTTTTCAAGTTCATCGAGCGCTTCAAGATCACCGGGAACGTCTACCTGAATCACCTGCCGATCCAGCAGGCTGAGCGCTGCGCGGGTTAGCCGTGCTGCTGCGCCACTTGGATCTACTGTCAAAATGCGAGGCAATGACGCCATATTTCACCATACCCAGAACAAGCTATGAACCCTATCGTTTTCAGTATAGACCCTATCTGCGGACATAAACGAAAAGATTTACCATGGGCGGACGGGAAATTCGTCCTGTTAGAATCAAAAGTGCGCGAATGAGGGCAGATTTTGGGGTGGGGCGAAGGCTTAAATGGATAAATTGGAGGGGGTAGGTGAGGGATTTTCAAGTTGACGGGCGTCGCATGCGGCGCCCGTACGGGTAAATTCGGTATTGATTTGCCCACCTACATGGCAATGGCGACTTTGGTCGGGTCTGCCGGGTTGAAGCGCACCGGTACCGACGCACCCAACTGGAACTGCATCATCTGGTACATGGGGATGCGCCGCTGTACCCATGCCTGATAGGGGGGCTGCCCGTTTTGCGGATACACTTCCAGCAGCAAATTCAGCACGGGCATCTCATTGATGTACATATTGGTTTCAGTAATTTGAACGATGCGCGCTTGCGCTGGAATTCCGGTACGCAGCAGCTCTTGCGAGGCGGAATCTTTGCCACTGTATTTGCGCGCCCAGCGGATCACGAAAAACGCGATCACCCCGGCAGCAATGAAACTGATGACGATGATTGCCACCGTCAACCCAATGGTTCCGCTTACCATACCCCCAACATCTGGCATCATCTATCCCCTTCGGCGCAATTTAGCGTATGGATTCTTTATAAGCGGATTCTGCAAAATGTAAACTATTTTTTATGAGTTATTATCAAATTCTGTCCATACGGCATCCGGCAGCGGCAGGGTCGTTTGTGGAGCGAAGGTGCGCGGAAATGCCAGATGCAGCCACTGGATATAGTTGATGTTTTGCTGAACGGCATAGCCTGGGTCTTCTGCTGCAACCGGGTTATCAGGATCGTATTCCCCGTAAGCCGCGCCGGTTTCGCGCCAGTTCAGCAGTAGCGGCGCAGAGAGCACGGCCAACCGACGCAGCGCGATGGCTGCATCCTCAATTTGCCCGACTTCGGCGTAGAGCGCGGCGAGGCTGGCCCAACCGGAGGCATACTGTGGCGCCAGCCGGGTGAACTGCTCAAAGGCGTGGATTGCGCGGGGTAAAACGGTTTCGTCGCCTTCCATCGCCGCGATGCTAAGCGCCAGCCCCTGCTGCTGGTAGTACGGCGCAAAGGCGGGGTCGTTCGCCGCTACCGGCTCTAGAGAATTGGCGATGGCTACCCAGTTCTTCGCCGCTAGATCGCCGGTGAGTGCCGCCCAGTAATCGCGGTAGCGAAATGCGCCGAACAGCCCGGAAATAAACAGCGCCAGCCCCGCGCCGATGAACACTGCGCCACGCAGCCAGCCGCGCTTGACGACAACGATGGCTACCGGGGGAATCGGGGCGACGAGCGCGGCCAGCACCAGAATCGCAGCCAACATTACGGCGGGATTCATGGCAGGCAGATCAAAGAAATGATGCACGCTGATGGCAATGACTGCTCCGCCTGCTGCTGCCGCCGCTCCCGCCGCAGAACCGCTATCGGACTGCATATTACGCCGGGCGGCACGGATGGATAGGTAGATCATCGCGGCCAGCGCGGCCAGCCCCAACAATCCCAGTTCGGCGGCAATTTGCAGCGGCAGATTATGCGCGTGGCTGTGCGGGGCGGTGGGTGGCGTTGGATTCAGGCGCGCCAACCCGCCGCCGAAGGTGAAGATGCCATGGCCGAAGGCCGGTTTTTCGGCGAACATCTGGATCGCGGTTTCATAGATGAAGGTTCGCAAATCTGCCGAGCGCCCGGCAAAACTGAGCGAGTAGACGATGAAGATTGCTCCGCTCATTAGCGCGATAAACACCGTCAATCCGGCTGCGATGACCAGCGCCTTGCGCCCGCCGCTTAACTGCTGGTAGGCAGATTTCGCGCGCCTTAGCGACCAGCCGCGATTATGCAGCAGCCACAGCCCGCAAAAAGCCAGCCCCGCCGCCGCGCCGATCCATGCGCCGCGCGAATAGGTGGCGATCAATAAGGCCAGCACGAGCGCAAAATAAACCAGCAGCCCGATGCGATTCAGTTTCACCCGGCTTTGCATGGCGCGCATGAAGATTGCTGGAAGCAGCGCCACCAGCACGGCGGCTAAGGTGTTCGGGTTGCCGAGCGTCCCCACCGGACGCGGCACGCCGCCGCCAGCTTGCAGGGAGACGAAAATTTGCAACCAGCCAGTCATCATCACTACTAAGCCGCCGATGAGCAGCGCATCGAGCGCCGCCCAACGCGCTAAGCCGCGATTGGCGAGCAGATCGTTAAGGATGTAATAGCCGAGCATATAGGCGGCCATGAACCAGAGGCCGATGGCGATGCGCCGCCAGTCTTCAAAGTTGGTGATCAGCGAGAGGGCAAAGGCGGCGATCCAGAGCAGCATCGCTAGATCGAGCGGGTTGGCGTGCCATTTCCAGCCGCGCCACCAGCGAATTAGCAGCCATAAGGCGGCGCAAATGCCGAGAAAAATTAACCCGTCTATGCGCTGCCGAACATCCAGTATCCCTTCGTAGGTCGCGGCGATGGCGATCATGTAGGCGTAAAAGCCGCCGAGTAGGATGCGGGGAATCCAGCTTCGCAACATGTTTAGTTCTGCTCCAATGTGGCGAGGCGTTCGGCAGCAAGGCGCTCATCCGGCGCGTAATCCAGAATCGCCCGATAGAGTAATGTTGCCCGTTCAATGTCTCCGGCGGCGGCGGCGTTTTCAGCGGCGAGATACCACGGCTCCATCACGGCGAAACCGGGCCCCGGCAAGCGCATTTCCGGGTAGAGCATGAAGGCGGCGGTGCGCCCGCTAAAGAGCACGCCTTCGAAATTTTGCGCCAGAACCCGCGGGGGAACGGCGGCTAGCAAGTATGCTTCCAACTGTTCGGGCGGTAGATTCATGGCCTGCGCTGCCGCGAGCCGGATGCGATCCGGGTATTCATAGACTGTGCGTAATAACTGCGCGCGCTTCAGCCAGTATTCAAATTCGGCTAAGCCCTGATTATCGCGCAGGGTAGGGATCATGAGCGCCGCCCGCGCTGCCGCGTAATCCCCGGTGCTTGGGGAGACCGCCAATGCCCGGTCTATGGCATCCAGCGCGGTTTCGGCATCCGATGCGCGCAGCGCCTGAACCCATGCGCTGCCATCTCCGTCAATTTCCGCCAGCCGATCCGGGAACAGCATCTCTGCTATCCGATATTGTAATTCCGGCGGGGCTTCCGCGTAATAAGCCTCTACTGCTGCGCGGCGGGGGGCAGTTTCGCGCCAAAATTCGGAAAATGGCAGCCCTGAATAGGCCAATGCTGTGAGGTATTCGGCGGTTATTTCATCGTCAGATGCGAGGCTATATGCTTCTCGCAGCCGCGCTAGGTTGAAGCTGGCGGCGTTGGCGCGGTTGAAAACAGCCGCCCGTTCGAGCGCGTTCACCGCTAGATCGATCTGCCCTGCACGCTCATAGAGCGCCGCCAGATTGATCCATCCGGTGTCCCATGTTGGCTCCAACACCAGCGCTGCTTGATAGTGCGTGATCGCCGCCTCAATTCGCGGCGGTGTGTGGGCGTCTAAACCGGCTAGATAGGCAATTTGCAGCGGATAGAGATGCAGGCCGGGGTCTATGGCCGCCGCTTCCCGCGCGGCCTCAAGATCGCCGCTGCGAACGCTTCGCCCGAAGGCCGCCTGAGCGCGATCTGACTGTATCCAGAAGGTGCCATAGCCGAGCAGGATGACTAGCGCCGCGCCTGCTGCGAGCATTTCTAGCGCGCCATTTTTACCTTCGCGCATTCGCTTGCCGTCCGCTTGCTTGACCGGCACGACGCAGTAGGCCGCCAGCAGCGCCGCCAGCATGACGATGGGCGCGGCGGTGAACAGGTCTACCATGCTTTGCGCCGCCAACCCGGCCAGTGCCGCGAATGCTGCATCGAGCCTCAGGCGATAATCCCGGGCTGCTTTGCGCCGCAGCCGCCACCAGCAGATGATCACCGCTCCGGCGATCCAGATCATCACGGCGGCCCCGACGATGCCGGTTTCAGCGGTTGTGTTCAATATAATGTTGTGTGCGGTTCCTAGACGGTCATCCACCCGTGATGACTCTCTAAATTCACGGGCTGCGCGCCCGAACCCACCGATTCCATAGCCAAGCGCCGGGCGTTCCTGTATCGCCTGTACCGCGCTTTCCCATAGGTTGAGGCGCAGTTCGTCGCCCGCTAAACGTCCCGGATTCCTGCCAATGATCAGGACGACTGACACCGTCGCCAGCGCCGCGCCCATAGGCAGCAGTAAGGCTGCCGCGCCGAAGCGTTTTTTCAGCGGCGCGTAAAGCTGCAGCCCGCCAAAGATGAGCAGCGAAATGCCCAGCGAGAGGAAGCCTCCCCGGCTGAAAGTGCCGATCAGGGTTAGCAGCAGCAGCGCTGCGAGTATCCGCAGCACCCAGCGTTCATCTTTGCGCCGCGCTGTTAGCGACCATGCAAAGACCAGCAGCGCCAGCGGCGCGGTATAGGCGGCCAGCCAGGTGCTTACGCCCAACGGTAGATAGAGCATTGGAGAGACTGGAGGCCGCCCGGCTTCCAGCCAGCCAACGGTGGTTTCTGGGGTGATGCCCCATCCGAACAAGAACGATCCAAATTGCAGCGCGGCCATGATCACGGCCAGCGTCGCCAGCATGAATTTGGTTTCAAATGCCAGCCGCTGCGCGCCGTTACGGAACAGCGCCGCGATGAAGAAATAGATCAGCACATGGATGAAAGGCAGCCATGCGCTTTCTAGCGCCATGCGCGGGTCTTGCGCGAAGGCAATAGACAGCGCCCACGCGCCGATAAGCGCAAACAGCGGCAGGTTCAGCGCAGTTTTTGGCAACCCCAGGCCGCGCCGCAGCCGCAGGATCAGCCATGCGGCAAAGCACAGCGTTAGCACCAGATGCGTGAGGACGCGAATCGGGAAGATGGTGTAATAGTAGGCGCCCGCCCCGATGAAGGCGACGAACACCGCTAAAAATATTAAGCCTAAACGTTGTAAGCGCATGTTCTCACAATACAGAATAAGTTCTGAACGGGGCGTTTAGAAAAGCGGCACTAGCGATAGAGAAAACCTCACGCCTTGTTACCCTGTGACTCATTATTTCTTTTAACCTTCAACTACCTTTGACTTACGTGAGACAGGTAGGGGATAGGACATTCGTCCGCGTGGGTGTGTCTATTAGATTCAAATTCAGGTAGTATTATGCTGACAATTATAAGGAAATTGAAGAAAGGACAAGCTGATGCGACATTCAGCCCGTTTA
>JACSRP010000269.1 GCA_014879665.1 Anaerolineae bacterium
GCTCAGTCGGTTAGAGCGTCTGATTGTGGATCAGAAGGTCGAGGGTTCAAGTCCGTCTAGCCACCCCATTTAGGTAGTTTCTTGAGGTCGGGATTATTTCCGACCTCATTTTTTTATTGAATTTCCGGTTAATCCTCAGCCCAAATATCGTGAGGTTGAAACGCCCTGTGCGGCCTTGCAGTTCGGGCGATAGTGTGAAGAATTTCTAAGGCTAATTTGCGAGTTTCTTCTGGCATTGAGTCTATCAATGATTGTCTGAAGGGGTGTGTTCTTATTGTGGATAGCGAATTCGGGCGATCTTACGGCGTTCGCGGGCGCGGAAACCGTGCCGGAATACGAACGGCGAATCTGGTTTTGTGATCGGCGCAGCTACAGCGTTTGAAACTACAGCCTCTACTGCTGCCAGCGAGGCGGGGCCTTCGCCTTCAATCTCACTTGGCTTAGTCACGCCGAAAATCTCCCAGATACTGCGAGACTCACCTTCCTTCAGAGGGATGGCTGGCAAGGCGGACTCTGACGGATGCTGATTCGGCGTTTCTGGCGAATCGAGAGCTTCGATTTTGGGAGCTAATTCCGGCTGTAAGCTGATGACCGGATCATCTGGTTCGCTGATCAGTGCGACTTCAGCTTCAACCACTGCTTCAACAGCAGCTTCAGATACAGGGAAATCCAGCGCCTCGGTCATGACCTGCGATGGCAGCGGCTTAGCAGATGCTTCAAGTTCAGGCGGTGGCGCGAAGATGGCATCGTCTACGAAGGTTTCGGAAGTGCCAGCGACCGGCATATCCAGATCGAAATCGAGGGATAGGGCGGCTTCAGGTTGTGAAGGCACATCTTTCAGGAAATCTGGCTCCGGCTCTGGTAAATTCGGAATTTCCGCGGCGGCATTTTCGGCCTTTAGCGCGGATGATTCGCCTGTCTCTGTGATGATCGGATGGGGACGGGTATCACTTTCGACAATAGGCGGCTCATCAAAATCGAAGGCCGTGAATTCCTGCCCATCATCTTCGAGAATCGGTGGCTCAGCGATGGGCTGCATCGGCATATCGGGCGTGAGCTTCTTTTCATCGAACTGGGGAATATGGCGGGGTTGGTAGGCCGAGCGACCACCTACATCCGGCGACTCTTGCATGAGCGAGCGCGGCGTCAACTGGCCGCTTTTATGAGCGATTTTTATCTGGCGATACAGGCTTTTCAGGCTGGCGGCAATCGAATTTTCGAGTTGGCGAGAATTTCCACGTAAGCCAGAAAGAACACCTTTTGGCTCAAAGGAATAAGTCCATTGCACAATCGTGCCTTCGGCAATTTCCTGGAGGCGGATGCGCACGCGGGATTCATGGTAGGCACAGCCATCTATGCACGTGTATTCGTAGCCAAGCCCGTTATACCATGAGAGGATCTCATAAATGGTATCGTGGCCTTTGTCGTCGGTTGCGCGCCAGCGCGTACCTACACCCTGCCGCTTCGAGGATAGAAACGAAATGGCACGGCAGTTCGTTTGCCACGATGGGTTATTGCTAATTTCGCTGAGATACGCCCAAACCCCATCCTGAGGTGCCGGAATGAGGATGCGTTGATCAATAGTCACCATAATTGACATTATACCTGTCAGCGGCATCGGGTTCAAAGCGTGAATCCTACTAGAATCCTACTGGATGATGAAAAGGGGCTGGTTGGAGGGTGTAAAGGGATGATCGTTGGGCTAGGCTTAAGCTCAAAGGTGGATATATAAGCGTACAGCTCTCTGACGATGTATGTTACAATTTCACGCGGAGATATGTTGCATAAGGGAACTAGAAGGCTGTGTCTGCGCCATCGTTGATTTTTGCCTTTGTAATTTCGACATTGATCAGCGCGATCATACATTTGATCGTTGGGGGTGACGCTAAACGCCTAGCTTCGCTGTTGATCGCTGGATGGATAGGTTTTGCGATTGGACAGGTTATTGGCGTGATTTTTCAAATGAACCTGCTAAATATCGGCGCGCTGCGAATGTTACCTGCGGTGGTTTGCACGCTGGCCGCGCTCGTGATTGTGATCTTATTGACAGGGCGGCGTGCCCGCAGGCGAACTTCGGGATAAGGACGATATATGGAAAGCCACTCTACAGAAAAAGAGTCACCATCTGCACAGCAGAAAGGCACGATGAGCCTTAAGCGGGTAATCATCATTGCCGCGGGCGCGCTGCTGGGCGTTGTTGTGCTGCTCTTTGTGATCACGCTGCTGCTGGCTGCCAATAATATTGAGCAGACCGAGCAGATGATTCGACTGCTTCGTGACCTAATGATCATCTTTCTAGCATTGGAAGGTATTCTGGTGATTCTGGCGCTGGCAATTTTGATCATTCAAATTGCCCAGCTTGTGAATATCATCCAGAACGAAGTACAGCCCATTCTGGAAAATACACAGGAAGCGGTAGAGACGGCAAATGTGACGGCGCGCTTCGTGAGCAAAAATGTTGCCGGGCCGATGGTTGCGTTTAGCGGGTTTTTTGCCGGACTGAGTTCCCTGTTTGGGAATTTGTTCGGCCTGCGCCGCGCGCTTCAGTACAGCCGGGAAGACGAGGTGAGCCACGATGAATAGAAATACCACTCCTAGCGCGTTCGACCCGGGGTGGTGGGCATCCGGGCTAATCTTCGGACTTCTGGTTGGCGGCATCGTGGCGTTATTCACAGCGCCGATCAGCGGAAAACCACTGCGAACTAAGATTAAACAGCGATTTTCATTTCTGGATCGGGATTTGCGCGACCGAGCTGAACATCTGATGCTGCCGGATCGGGTGGGACAGAGCCTTTTGGATGGGCAGGCGGCGGCGCGAAAACGACTTGAGAATGGGGCGTTGGCGAAATAGCGCGACCGGGTATTGTGGCGTGCGGGCTGCGCCGCCATCTGGCTAAGCGTTGTGACCCCCCTCAATCGCACACCACGCAGTAGAGAGCGCCTTAGAAATATCATGCGCGGTAGAAGCCCGTTCACCGATGGTTTCAGCTACTTTTACCCCCGCCAAACCATGTAGATAGCCGCCGATCTGCGCCGCGTCAAACGGCATGACTCCCTGCGCGAGCAGCCCCGCGATGACCCCTGCCAGAACGTCACCGGTGCCTGCTGTTGCCAGCGCCGACGTTTTGAAGGGGAGTATGGCTGTCTGTCCATTTGGAAAGGCGATCACCGTATGTGCTCCCTTAAGCACAATGATCGTGTTCCATGCGGCAGCTTTTGCGGCGGCTAATTCCCAGCGGCGGGATTGTACTTCTGCTGTGGTAAGGCTGCACAGGCGACCCATTTCGCCGGGATGAGGCGTGAGGATAGTGTCACCAGGTAAGTATGTCCACCAGTTTTCAATTTCACTCATGAGATTAAGGCCGTCGGCATCAATCACGAGATTTTTTAGATTGGCGGCTTCATTCAAGAAGAATGTGATGAAGTCGCCAGCGGCGCGAGAGAGGCCGGGGCCGATAAGCAGCGAATCGAAATTAGCCGACTGGATTGTCACTTCGGTAGAGGCATTCTGATCGAGAGCACCGTCTTTCTCGCGCAGCCCGACCCACGTGGCTTCCAGTAAAGTGCCGCGAATATCTGGCAAAATGGATGCTGGCACAGCGACAGTTACCAACCCGGCGCCAGCGCGATAGGCGGCATGTGCTGCAAGCGTAGGCGCACCGGTATACTGCGCGCTACCCCCTACAATCAACAATTTACCGTATGTGCCTTTATTGCTGTTGCTGTTTCGAGGGGGCAGCTTTTCCCGAATATCGTCAGCAGTGACGATATAGGCGTCACTTTGACTGTGCATAGAAATATTTGGGGGAACACCAATAGATGCGACAGTGAGTTTGCCGACTGCCGCCGCGCCGGGGAATTTCAGCAAACCGGGTTTAGGGGCGATGAACGTGATGGTTTCGTCTGCGTGAAGCGAGTGCTGATCTATTTCGCCGGTGTCGCAATTCAGCCCGGATGGACAATCGAGGGCGAAAATAAAGGGCGGTCGCGCCGCTGGCGGGTGCGGCTCGGCCGGCGTCTCTAGAAACGCGCGAGACGCAGCATTTATAGTTTTATATTTATGAAGCGCTATCTCCAGCGCGTGGAGCAGATTTGCAGGTTCATCCTTGATGGGCAGGCGCAGTCCGATGCCAAATAATCCATCAATGACCATGTTGGATTCGACAATAAGGTTGATGAGAACCTGAAAATTCAAATCTTCTGCGGCATGAGCGACGAATATGTTGGCGGCCAATATGCCCGACATAAGGGGATCGTCATTGGCGCGGGGTTTCGTCAGATAAACGCGCACCTGCGCCTGTGTTTCTTGCGCCAGCAGCTTGCTAACGACGAGGGCATCTCCGCCGTTATTTCCGGGGCCGACCAAGACCGTCACCTTTGGCGCACCTGACAGCCCCGCCAGAATAATTTTTGCACGTTCGGCGGCAGCGCGGCCAGCGTTCTGCATCATGGTGGCATAGGAAAGGCTAGCCCGGTCTGCGACGGCTTCGATTTCGCGAATCTGTTCAACAGAAACGATCCGGATCATAATGCTTGCTCAGTTGTAAGGACACATATGGGATTATAGCCTAAGAAAAAGCGCAGGTTACGGTTTAACCTGCGCTTTTGAAAATTGCAGAAAAGGCTTAATTTGTGCGATCAGTTACGCTGTGGGCGAGGTTGATGAGCGCATCTTTTGCTGGAGATGACGGCAGGAAGGCGATTTGTTCGATGGCTTCTTCGACCAAGCGCCGCGCTTGAAAAATGGCCTCTTCGAGTGTTTTGCCATTCAGAATATGAGCACGGATAGACAGCATAGGATCGACTTCGCCAACGTGAGCATCGGAGTCTTCAAAGGCAACTGCTACGCCGCGCCCCTGCGCTACGTCAATACCGGAAGTTTTGCCCAACTGCTCGGTTGAACTGGTAACATCCAGCACATCATCAATGATCTGGAAGGAGAGACCAATATTGTTGCCAAAGTTCGCCAGCGCTTCGGCTTGTTCACGTGAAGCACCGGCCATTACTGCACCTAGTTTGGCGGCGGCGCGGAATAGTGCAGCAGTTTTCAGATTGATGATGCGGAAGTAGATTTCACGGGTAAATTCATGATTTTTGACTGCCGCTGCCTGTAGGGTTTCGCCTTCGACAAGGGCCGTCGTTGCGCTTGAAAGGATCGGATTTAGCTCACCATAACGCCCGATTAACTCGAAAACTTTGGTGAATAGATAATCTCCGGTTAACAGGGCGAAGGTGCGTCCCCATTTTGCATTGACTGACGGGCGGCCACGACGAACCACGCCATGATCGTTTATATCATCGTGTACGATACTTGCGGTGTGGATGAGTTCAAGCGCCGCGCTCAGATCGAGGGTTTCTTCGAGATGAGCACCCCCCATCGCAGTATAAGCGAGAAACAGCAGCCGCGGACGAACCCGCTTACCACCAGCGCCGAGGATGTGACGACTGGCGTCTTGCAGGACGTTCACCTCGCTGGCTACAACATCCCACATACGCTGCTCTAATGCCTCAAGCGCACGTTCGAGTTTCTGATTAAATTCAGCAACATTCAGCGCGGGATTAGCCAGCGTTGGCTGTTGTAGGCTCATGTAGTGTCCTGTAGC
>JACSRP010000171.1 GCA_014879665.1 Anaerolineae bacterium
TCTTCGATTTTGCCAAGCCGGATGAGTTGTTCGCTGATCAGATCGCGCTTGAGCAAAAGCTGCGCCGGATAGTCAATGTGCTGCCAACCACAGCGGACACAACTGGCGGTAAGATAGCCATCGCAGGCTGGATAGACGCGATCTGCGCTGGCTTCGAGCAGCTCTACGCCTTCGGCCTGCATGACGCCGTCGCGCTTGCCGATTAAGCGCGCGCGAACCCGTTCGCCGGGAATAGTGAAGGGCACGAATACGGTTTGGCCGCGCGCGCGCCCGACGCCGCTGCCATTGCCGGACAGGGATTCAATAGACAGGCTGATGTCGCTGCTTTGATCGGCATCACGCTGAGCACGACGTTTTGATGGGGCTGGAGACATATTATTGCTTCCTTATTCGCAATTTCTATTATGATGATGCTAACGCTAGACTCAAGTCTAGCGCATTAAAACCCCCTCACCCTCAACCCGCAATGGGCTGAGGAGAGGACGTGAGGCAAAAGTAAATTTGAGGCGATAGCCCTAAATACTGATTACATAGGACTCACTTATGGCAGCATTAGCCAAGCGACGGTTGAACACCAGCCTCATTGACCCGTATATACACATTCCGAATGCCGAACGCCGGCATAACGCGCGGGTACTGGCAGGCATACTGCTGGTTATGTTTCCGGCACTCCTGATCGGACTCTTGATCATCGCGATTCTTGATCCGGCGGCGTCTGAAATACTGGAACGGGCGCTGCCGTATACGGCGCTGCTGCTGGCTTCGACCATCGCCACTTATTTCATGGCACGGCTGGGGCGGGAGCGGCTGGCGGCGGCCAGCATGCTGGCGATAGTTAATTTGATCATCCTGTTATCGCTTGATCCGGGCGGAATATTTTACTCGGACACAACTTTCCTCTATTTCCTGATCCCTATTGTACTCATCTGCGCCTTCATTTCGATCATCGGGGGGCTGATCAGCTTACTATTGATCACGCTGATCAGCCTGCTATATACCAGCCAAGTGATAGCGCCGGTGATTAATCCTGAGCCATGCTACCACGCGATTGTGAAAATGAGCATCATTGGGCTGGTGGTGATCGCGACGATGATACATGTGAAGTATGTGACGGCGGTCACCCGGAAGCGGCTGCAGCATAACGAGATGATTTTGCGGCTGATTCAGGAAAATGTGTCGGATATGGTGACGATCACGGACAGGGCGTTCAACGTTGATTTTCAGAGCGATTCAGTTCGGCAGCTTTCGGGGGCGCAGGCGACTGAGATTGACGATGCCTTTTGGCGTACCAGCATTGAGCCGGAAGATCAGCCAGATGTGGCGCGGGCGGTTGATCTGGCGCTGCACACGCGCACCAGCTCGCGGGCGGAATACCGGCATAAGGCGGCAGACGGGCAGATTCACTGGTACGAGACGACCTTCAATCTGGTTCGCGATATGAACGGGATGGAACGGCTGATCACGATCTCGCGTAATATTGATGAGCGCAAGGCGGCGGAACTGACGCTGGCAAAGGAACGCGCCCAACTGCGGACGGTGGTGGATACGCTGCCAGACCACATCTATATCAAGGATATGGATGGGAGATATTTGCTGTACAACCAATGCTATCTAGCGTTTTTGCAGGTTTTCAGGGGCGCGAAGGACGGGGAGATCATCGGCAAGACAGTGCGCGACATGTATTCACCAAAGATGGCGCGCGCCTTGAGCGAACAGGATGAGAAAGTTTTCAGCAGCAAGCAAGCCTTCGTCAACAATCAATTTCGCTATGAGGAAGGCGGGGAGTTTCGCTATTTCGCGATCACCAAGAATCCGATGTTCGATGCAGATGGCGAGATGATCGGTTTGATCGGCTGCTCAAGAGACATCACGCAGCAGGTCAAGTTGGAAGGCCAACAGCGAGAGCATGAACGCCTGCAAATGGCGCTGGATAAAGAACGCGATCTGAACGAACTCAAGAATTTGTTCATGGTGACGATTTCGCATGAGTTTCGCACGCCGCTGGCGACGATTCTTTCATCGAGCGAACTGCTGCTTTCATATGCGGCGCGGATGACGGAAGAACGGCGGGTGGAATGCCTGCGCACCATTGCTGGAGAGGTGAAGCGGCTGACGCTGATGCTGGACGATATTCGCACGGTGATGCAGATGCAGCGGCATGAAGCACGGCTGAATATTGAGCCGATTGCGCTACCAGATTTTCTGGAGGGAATTTTCAGCGGATTGGAGTATGCGGCGGATCGGGTTTGCGACATTCGCATTTCGCCGGAAACGGCCTTGATTCATGGGGATCGCCTGCTGCTGCGGCATATTGCCCACAACGTGCTGTGCAACGCCGCGCGATATTCACCGCCGGGATCAACGATTGTGGTGCGGGGAACGCGCGCGGACGATGGCCGAATGGCGCTTGAGATTAGCGATAGGGGTTCCGGCATTTCAGAAGCTGAGATCGCTCACGTTTTCGACCCGTTCTTTCGGGGCAGCAAAACGCAAACCTCAGGGACGGGGCTTGGCCTGACGATTGTGAAACACTGTCTTGATCTTTACGGGGGGGCGGTTGAACTAGAGAGCGACGTAGGGAAAGGCACGCGGGTGAGCATCACCCTGCCTTTGTATGCGGCGGCGGAAGCAGACCCTATAAACTACGCAAACGCGCAATCAACCGGTGAATGACGCTCTTTTCGGGGTGAACAGGCTTATGCACCTGCCCGATTTCATGGAGGCGCGCGACTTCTTCAATTAAGGTGAGGCGATGTACCGTTTCGCCGTTCACATGAAACCAGTGATTCCCCATATAACGAACAGACGGTTCACGCCCATGCACGTTGTAATACGCGCGTTTATAGCTATCCATCACATAACGTGGTGGAAGCGTGGGATCGTTCACTGCGGTAAGTGCTGCGCTCATGAGATTTCACAGCGTGACTATACGAGTTACTTAGATTATAAAGCGAAATGATGAATTGGGGAAATAAAGAATAGTGATGAGGGAAGGGCGAAGGACGGGAGAAAGCTAAAAGAAGTTCTGAGTTCTGGGTAAAAGAGGGTTAAGGGGAAGGGATGAGGGATGAGGGGCATGCGATTTATAGGGTTGGTGGTGGCTATCGGGCTGATGGGGTTATCCGGTGTTGGGGCGCAGGGGGCGCCGACGCTGCCAGCACCTTTAGGCTATCCGCCTCATTTTGCGCCGGGGGTCAATCCGCTGACGGGGCTGCCGGTGACTGAACCGGCGACTCTTGAGCGCCTGCCGCTGATCGCCAAAATTTCGAATGCGCCGGATGTGGTAAGGCCGCAGGCGGGGATTGGAGCGGCGGACGTGGTATGGGAGCATTATGCAGAAGGCGGCCTGACTCGCTTTACGGCGGTCTTTCTGAGCAATACGCCGACGCGGATCGGGTCTATACGCAGCGCGCGCCTGATTGATGAGGAACTGGCCCCGATGTTCGGCGCCATATTGACTTACTCTGGCGCCAGCCCGGGGACGGAAGCTGTGCTGCAATCGAGCGATTTTATGCCGCAGATTTACAGCGGATTCACCTATGGCACGCCGCTGTATTTCCGCGATTTTTCGATTGCAGCGCCGAACAACCTATTCATTGATCCGGCGGCGGTGTGGGCGGAAGCGGCGGCTGATGGGCTGACCGCGCGGCCAGATTTACGGGGTTGGATTTTCAGCGTGCTGGTGCCGCCGGGCGAAAGCGGCGCGGGGGCGGTGGCCGAGTTGCAATATACCGATAACAGTGTGCGCTGGGAATTTGATCCGCTGGCGGGCATGTACCGGCGCTACAACGATGGGCTGGCGCATACTGACGCGCTGACGGGGGTGCAGGTGGCGGCCTCAAATGTGGTGATTCTGTACGCGGATCATCTGCCGACGACGATTGAAGAGGGCGTATTCAACGGGGTGCCTTACTATGGCATTGATATCAACCTGACCGGCGAGGGCGATGCGGTGGCGCTGCGTGACGGCTTGCAATATCCGGTCAGGTGGCGGCGAGAGGATCGTCACGGGCTGCTTTCGCTGTGGACGCTGGAAGGGCAACCTTTCGCTATGAAGCCGGGGGCAACGTGGTTTCAGGTGTTTCCGCTGCTTGAGGATCAACATGCGGGGGAGTGGGTGAGGGTGGGGAGTGGGGAGAATTGAGGGGAGGGAAAGCGGGGGAAGGGCTGCTGTCTGCCGCGGGAGGCCGACGGGGGCGATATTCAAGTTATCTTCAACCGGGACGGAGCGTACTACAAATTAATCTGCCACGTTACAGATAGGAGTCGTGATGGCGATAGGCGGACGATGCCCTGAGTGCGGCGGATCATGGGCGGGCGGGAAAACCTGCGAAGCCATTTTCCACGAATTTCTGGCGCTTGAGTTTGAAAACTACAACGGCGAAGGCGAGGTGCATTTCTACACCGTCGCCAGCTATATGATTCAGCATCAACGTTATTCTGGGGAAGGGTTTCGGTGGATCAGGGAACAGCTTCGGGAGGCGCTGGCGGGCAAGCTTTCGATTGCGGAAATACAGGCGCTGGCGGGGAAAAGTGCTGGTCAGGATAAGCGGAGTTGGAAGATTACACGCGCCGAAGATACACCGATTCAGCCGCCGTTGGACTGGCCGATCACGATTGTGGATGTATATGAGGATGTGGATACCTTCTACAACCAGCGGATTTTGAACTGGGCGCGGACGGTTGTAGATACGCTGGATGCAGAAACCAGCGCGGGAGGCTGAAGCCATCCGGTGAAAAGTGACCAGGGGCGCAGCATGCTGCGCCCCTACGAACCTCAGCCCTCAATCCCGGTAAATGGGGAGGGGGAAGGAAAGCGGGGTGTGGTTAGGCGTGCCGCCAGAAGATTTCGGTGATGTAGTTCATGATGACGATGCCGTTTTGCTGGTGACGGTCAAACAATTCGCGTAGGGCGGCGAGCATGGGCGGATATTCAGGTGTTTCGGGCAGCGGCATATAGGATGCAGAGAGTGCGCGGCCTAGCAAACCATCGAAATCGAGATGCTGCGGGTTTGGCACGACATGCTTTGTGAGGCGATCTTCGCCAAAATAGGCATCCTCTATCATCACACCGTCGCGGGTCGCCTGCCAGCGGGTTTTGCCGTGATCGTGGTCGAAAGTTTCCAAGAAGGCTTTGTATTCACGCATAAACTCTGAGCTTTCGTCCTCACGGGTGTTCCAGAAGAGGACGATCCAGCCGTCGGGCTTGAGGATGCGCTGAAATTCGGCACGGGTTTTTTCGGGATCGAACCAATGAAAGGCCTGCCCCGCGACGACGAAATCTACGGATGCGCCTGGGAGGGTCGTGGCTTCGGCGGCAGCGTCAATGAGGGTGAGGTTCGGGCGACTGCCGTAGTGTTGGGCGGCGATGGCGCGCATATCGGCGTTGGGTTCAACTGCGCAGACAGTGCAGCCGAAATCCAGAAATGGCTGGCTGGAAATGCCGGTTCCGGCGCCAATATCAGCAATCAGGCTTTGCAGAGTCAGGCCAAGATGCTGAACCAGGAGGTCAATGACGGCCTGCGGGTAGCGCGGGCGGCTGGCGTGGTAATAGGGAGTGCGGCTGCTAAAGCGGGTGGTATTATCGGCTGGAGGCATGATGGTATTCCTGATGAACGGTGCGAACCTCTCCCCTCTATCTCCTCAGACGCGCACAGAGAGGGGAAGAAAAGCGGGGCGTGAGGTGAGCGGCGGGATCGGGCAAAAACGGACGCCCCATGGGGCGCCCCTACGGGAAAGGCTGCCGTCTGTCGCAGGGGGGTATTTTCAGCGCACGGAATCAGCAGCAGGGGAAGCCTTTGGGCATCTTCTTTTTCTCGTCGTCTTTGCAGGCTGCTAAATCAGCGCGGAGTTGATCACGGTAGGCCATTAGCTGTAGGCACTGATCCACCACTTCGTTATATTGAGCGAGCATCCGGTCAAAGCGCTCTTTTGCCGCCTGCGTTTGCGCGGAACCGGGGGCGCTTTTCTTCGATTTTTCATATTCTTTCTGTGCAGATTCCACCGCTGGCAGCATGTTCTGTGAGAGGTCAAAGAGTTCTTCTATCTTTGATTGTATCTCATGGAGTTCCTGTTCTATATCCTTGCATTTATCGGGAGTCGCGTTGGTATTGGCATCGTTTTGCGAATCATCGGTCAGGTATTCCTGCTGCTGCGACCCGGTATCGGTGAAAAAGGAGTCGAACCACGAACCGGACGAGGTTTGATCTGGCGCGGTGTCTAAATCTGCATCTACTGCGTCCTGGAATTCGGCATCACTGCCATGCTCCATCATCTCATCGTTCATGCTTGAGCCGTCAGGCTCGGCTTCCGGTTCCCACGCCTGTTGAGGCGCTGCTTCGTTATTTCCTGACAGCCAGTCCGTCGCTGAGTCCACAGTTTCGACGACATCATCCCATAATGAGCGCTGCACTTTGGGCGTAGAAAGCACCCGCTGCATAGCGCGGTTGCCGATGATGCCGCCCAATTTTAGGATGGAATGATGGGAATTCTGGTTTGGCGTTAGAGTGGGAGCGAACGCAACAGCGGGGGATTTTGCCCGGGGTACTGCCTGGACAATTGGCTCTTCCCTTTTCAAACGGGCAAGCGCATGCTGGTTCATAGAAACCTCTACTTGTATTCTTGCAGTATAGGGCTGTTTTCTATGCGCGCAATCGGGGTACGAAAAGGGGTGGTGGGAAAAGATGAAGGCATAACCCTCGCAACCTTACCCCTCAATCCCCTCCCCGTAGCAATGGCTTGAGGGGAAGCTATGCAAAGCGCAGTAGGGGCGGGGATCCAAAAACAGGGCGCTTAATAAACACTCTTTCAGAACCTAGGAATCCCCCTCACCGTTTTCGTAAAAAGCAATTCCTTCGGGGGTAATATGAACCAGATTTTCAGAAGCTTTGCCCACCCACGCTGCTAAAGGGGGCTGCCGTTTAATCAGCGAGGCAATCGTGGCCGGTAGTCCGACATATCGCGCCGGGCTAGAAGGTTTCTCGCGGCCTTTGTACAAATCAGCCAAGGCTATCCACTCCAGATAGCTGAGCTTAGTTTTTGTGACTGTCATCAGCCGTGTCCTTGCCCGCAGGCTGAGGTGGCTTGCGATAAATCACGGTTCCGGCTGCGCCTCTCCAACCTTCTTCTGTAGGAGGCGCCATTTCAGCGACGGTCATAGGCCGATCACGAAGTAAATGCCCGTGAAAAAGCGAGATCGCCTTCTGACCTTCTTCGTCAGTGACCATCGTGACAAATGCAAATCCGCTGGACTTGGATGTATACCGATCATGCGCAAGGTATACGGTAGAGACATCGCCCGCTTGAGAGAACAATGTCAGAAGCTGCGCCTGCGTGATATCGTAGTGAAGGTTTCCAATATAGAGTTTCATAACAACCTCTTCCTATGTTTCTCTATTGAAGACAGATATGCAAAAAATACGCTGCTGGCATCTGCCTTGAAACAACGAGTTCACCTCTCTGCAACCAGTAGAGGGGCCCGTCTTTTCCGGGGGATTACGCTTATTGACCTAGGAAATTAGGTTTGATGAGTGGGCAGTTTGATCTTGCTCAGATTTTAGTGAAGATCCAACAAATGTCATCAAACTCTGGTGAAAACAGGTGGAAATGACCGAACGCAGAGGCTCAGCACAACTTTAAGTTTACCCCCGCAGCGCCTGAATGTAAAGCAAGCTGGCGAAGGGGTAGGGGGAAAGGCACGGGTGGGTAAAGGCAATTTTGAGCAGAATTTAGGTGAGCTGGCTCATATGGTAACGACCCTGCAAACCCTGAACAGAATGCCGATCCTGCGCTTTAATGAATACCTATGGTCGAAATCGTAGAAACTGCGCCGCGGTATCGGCTGCTTCCTTGTGTGGAGTGACAAAAATGAGCGAAGAATTCATCACAACAGATCGTTTTGTCGATCCCAAGATCGCTGCTGCGCCGCCGATCACCGATCCGGAGCGGGAGTTAAATAAGCCGGAAATTTCTGAACCGAGAGTGCCGCCCGAACCGCTGCCCGAAGCGGAAATGGAACCGAGCCTGCTCCGGCAGATACAGCACTTGATCAGCCAGTATGTAAAGCAGGGTTTTCGCGTCACGCTGTTAGAAGCATTGGACCAGCTTCACCGTCGTTTTCTGGGAACGCCGCTGCTGCGTTTTTCCAGGCTGGCGGAAAACCTGCATCTGGGCGGCCAGTATAACCGCAGAGGCTGGAAAATTCTGCGGGATGAGCGCGGCGTGGATGCGGTGGTTAATTTGCGCGCCGAGTTCAACGAAAATGAGCACGGCTTCGGGCCGGATGCCGAAAACTACTGTTATCTGCCTACGCCAGATGGATTCGCGCCTTCAATCAAGGATGTGCATATCGGGGTGGGTTTCATTCGCCAGCAAATTGAGCAGGGTGATAGCGTCTATGTTCACTGCTGGGAAGGGGTTGGCCGGGCGCCCACGTTAATGGCCGCCTATCTGGTGTCTACGGGCATGACGCCGAGCGAAGCGTGGGGCAAGCTGAAGGCGCTGCGCCCGTTCATCCGGCCATCACCCGCGCAGCTGTGGGTGGTGGATCAATTTGCCTATGAATGGGGTCAGCAGGAACAGCCGGGATTGAGCGAGCAGCTGTCTGCTGAGCAGCCGGCATAGGTGGAAGATCGGGGTGAGTTTATGCCCTTGCCGCCAATTCCCGATACAGCGCCGCCGTCTTTTCGGCCACGCCTTCATGCGAATATTCGGCCAGCGCGCGGGCGCGGCCTTTGCGCTTAAATTCGGCATAAAGCGGGCCGTCATCGCGCAGCTTTTCAATGGCTGCGGCGAGTGCCGCCGTATCGCCTTCGGGCACAATCAGCCCGGCATCGCCAATGACGCCGGGAATCGCCCCGCTGGACGAGCCGATCACCGGCACGCCGCTGGCTATTGCCTCCACCAGCACCCGCCCAAACTGCTCTTTCCAGTTCGGGCGCGTCAGCGAAGGCAGCGCCAGCAGATCAATATTGTGATACTGCGCTGGCATCTCCACTGAAGGGACAGCGGCGTGAAAGGATACTCGTTCTGCAATCTGCAAGTGTTTCGCCTGCGCTTCTAGCGCCGCCCGTTCTGGCCCGCCGCCGAGGATGACCAACCGCCAATGGCCATTGATCGTGGCGACGGCCTCCAGCAGCAGGCTTACGCCTTTTTCCGCCACCAGCCGCCCGAAATAGCCGACGGTGAAGGGGCGTTCAGGCCGCGATTGCGCCGGATGAAATAGATCGCCATCGGTGCCGAACTGGGCGATCACGGGCATTCTGCCCTGATAGCCTTTGCGCCGCCAGACTTCAGCCGCGCTTTCTGTCCCCGCGATCAGCGCGTCTGCCTGTTTCAGCGCCCATCGTTCGCCCCACGAAAACGGCGGCGGGTAGCGGCGATCCAGATTTTGCCAGCTAAACAGTACCGATTTCGCCCCGATGCGCCGCGCATGGTGCAGCCCCTGCCACGCGCTCAGGTTATACGGTTCTTCGTCTATGTGGAGGATGTCCGGCTGAAATTGATTAATCTGCGCGCCTAGATCGCGGTAGAAATGCAGATGAAAATCGCCGCTGCGTACAATTGGCAGTGTCTTCAGACGGTAGCCGCGGGTATAGGCGCGCTCAAGCGGGGTTTCGCCGCGCTCATCTTTCCATGATGGCGGCACAACCGCCAGCAGTTCAACGCCCTGTGCGGCAATCGTTTCACATTTGCGCTGGTAAATGCCCACTACCAACGCCTTTGAGATCATCAGGACGCGCAAAGGTCTTATTCCAGAGGCAGCCTAACGGCAGCTGCGTTTGCGGGCGCGCAACCGTTAGGTTGGGGCGATGGTCGAAAGTACACTCTATGCAAGCGATCTAACTTTCTGCAACGATGGCAGCCCTCATCCTTTACGGCGTGGTTTGTCCGTGCTTTTCACTTTCGGGCTGCTTGGCTTGGCGATCTCCACTGAAATTTTTTGATTGCGAATCATGCTTTTTTGGAGCGCCTTGATCACCTGCTGCGCCTGATTCGCAGGCACATCTACCAGCGAGAAATGGTCGAAGATTTCAATCGCGCCGATAGACCGCCCCGGAATTTCGGCTTCATTGGCAATTGCCCCGACAATATCCCCCGGTCGCACGCGATCCTCACGTCCGATGTCAATGTATAGGCGGGTCATGCCGCGTTCCGGCGGCGACTCTTTTCCATGACTGCGCTTTTTGTCGGGCGCGCGTTTTTTGTCGTATGGCTCGTAAACTTCCGGCTCGGCCAGCAAATCTGCGCGTTCTTCCGGCATGGTGCCCATCAACAGCTTGAAAGCCGCCGCCGCGAGATCCGTCGGGCTGTATTCCTCGCCCATTTCTTCGGCCATGATGGTGTAGGGTTCCAGCCCTTCAGCGGCGATGACCTCACGAATCGATTCCTTGAAGCGCTCGCGCCGCCGGGTGATTACATCGCCAATGGTAGGAAGCTGCATCCGCTGCGCTTTTATCCCTGCGGTTTGCTGAATACTTCCCCACTGCCGCCGTTCGCGCGGTGTGACCAGCGAAATGGCGATGCCCGCCCGCCCGGCTCGCCCGGTTCGCCCGATGCGATGCACGTAACTCTGCGGTTCCAGCGGCAGATCATAATTGATCACGTGTGAAACCTGCTCCACATCCAGCCCCCGCGCGGCAACGTCGGTCGCGATTAGCAGCTCTGTTTGCCCGCTGCGAAAACGCCCCATCACCCGATCACGGCTCGCTTGATTCATGTCACCATGCAGCGCTTCGGCGGGGTAAGCGCGGGCGATCAGGCGCTGCCCGATGTTATCCACTTCCAGCTTGGTGCGGCAGAAGATGATGGCTGATGCCGGCACTTCGAAATCGAGGATGCGGGTCAGCATTTCGAACTTGTCGCGCTTGCCCACTTCGTAATAAATCTGGCGAATTTGCGGCACCGTCATCTGTTCGGCGGCCACCGTAATCCGCCGCGCGTTGTGCATATAGCGCTTGGCGAGGTTGGCAATTGGCATTGGCATCGTCGCCGAAAACAGCGCCGTCTGGCGGTCTTCGGGAGTCTCTTTGAGGATGGCTTCAATATCTTCGATGAAGCCCATATTCAGCATTTCGTCGGCCTCATCCAGCACTACCGTGCGCACGTTGACAAACTTCACGGTTTTGCGGCGAATGTGATCGAGGATACGCCCCGGCGTGCCGACCACAATTTGCACGCCGCGTTCCAGCGCCCGAAGCTGGCGGTCAATTGGCTGGCCGCCATATACCGGCAGCACTGATATTTGCTGATATTTGGTGTATGACTGGAAGGCTTCGGCGACCTGTACCGCTAGCTCGCGGGTGGGGGTGAGGATCAATGCCTGCGGTGAGCGCAGTTTGGGATCGAGTTTTTCGATGATCGGTAGGGCGAAGGCCGCGGTTTTGCCGGTGCCAGTTTGCGCCTGCGCGATCACATCTTCGCCTTCAGAGAGGGCGCGAATGGTCTGTGATTGTATCGGCGTCGGTTCTTCGTAACCTAGTTCAGCGATGGCTTTCAGCGTCGGTTCGCTCAATCCAAGTGCCGCAAATGATGAAGCCATCCTCTACCTCCAATATATGTCAGGGTATCAATATACATCAGCCCTGATGGATTACGAGTGCGAAGCATAATAAATTTCAGGTTCAGAGGGTGTTGTTATTATGCGCTGCTGAAGCATGCGCAGACAGGGGGAAGCCGGCGCAGGTTTATGCTTCGCTGGCCTGCTGCCATCTCTGCTCAATCAACGGCATCAGCCGGTCATAATTGGGCATGCTGCGGCTGTTGATCGCGATGACACCCTTGATTCCCTCACCTGCAAAAAAGCCGACCAACCGATAAGGCAGCGGCAGCCCGCTGGCGATGATAATTTTGCCCTCAACGGGGCGATATTTGGCTTTGCCGACGGCTTTTTTCCGATAGATTTCTGCGCCCGGCGGCGGCAGCGATGGATCTTCTCTGATCGCCTGAACAGCCGAAAACGGTATTTTGCGCGCGCGCCAGAGTGTTGTTTGAACCGTTAGCCCGTCATTTTCTAGTGTAACTTGCGGAGAACGCGCGGTGTTTTGCAGCACCGGCAGCGCCAGCAGCGCCGTCAAAACACCGGTGATGATCAGCAGCGGCGCGCCGGCCACCAGCGCGATTATCACTTGCAGCAGCGCGGCAATGCCCATCACCAGCGATAACCCCGCCGCGAATAACTCATGGGTGCGATTCATGGAAATATTCGATGTGCTATATCTGTAAAAACGGACAGCGCATATTATCGTAATTGCCCTCACCCCCGCCCGTTTCCCTCAAAGCGAGGGGGCAGATGATGACAAGACTAGGGATCTGTGTCATGAATTATGCTGAACCAGTAACTGCCGGGCCGGCCTTCCGCCAGCCAGCCTACTTGCCCGCTGACCAGCAGCCGCACATGCCACCAGTTGAAGCCTTCGGCGCATACCGCCGCCCCGTCGATGATATCGAAGGCAATCCCCGCGATCAGCGGCTGCACAACTGCGGCATTCGCGCTAGGTGCTGCGCGCAGCGAACGAGGCACGCCATCGCTGTAAACGGTGGCCGCGCGGTCACCTGCGACCAACCTGAGCGCGCGCGGGCAGTAATTCACCAGTGTAGGCGTGACGCCAAGCGGCTCTAGCCAGTAATTTTCCAGCGGGAAGCCTTCGCCTAGCCAGCCCTCTACGTATTGATCGGTTTCTGCGTTCTGATCTGTGACTCCGAAAGGCACGCGCACATGCCACCAGTTCATTTCGCCGTCGCAGATCGGCCCGGCCAGCACCTGTACGGTGGTATCGAAAAGCGCCACCGTTCGCACCAGCGACTCCACATCCGGCATTTCATGTACGCGCACGCCGGTGAACATTCGCGCTTCGCCGCCAATTGGCAGGTTCAGCGCGGGAAAGCAGGCGGCAGAGGGCGGCGGCAGCAGCGTGATGAAATAGCGCCCGGAGCGCCCCTCAACTGCCCAACCGGGCTGCCCGCTGCCCGCCACATACCACCAGTTATAGCCCTGCGCGCATACTGGCCCATCCTGCACCGTGAGTACGGTTTCAATGGTGTAGTAGTTGACCACCGCGCCGGATAAATTCGGGATATTGCGTAAATTGACGCCGGGTTCAAGGGTGATATTCGCGCCTGCATATAACGGCATCGGGGCGGCACAGCCCACTGGCGAAGGCGATGGAAAGATGAACCCGGCGGGCAGTGTGGGTGGAAGCGGCGTCGCCGTTGGCGGCACAATCACTATTGGCGTAATTGTCGGGTTGACAGTTTGCGCTGAAGCCGGCAGTGCTGCCAGCAGCGCGAATAGGGCGACAATAACGTTCAAACAGGCGAACAGGGCTGTGCGCGTCTTCATGCCGATGCTCCTTGCGTCCCGCCCATTGTAGCGCAAACCAGCATTATTCGTAGTACACTTTTCTCCCATGTAGATTTATTGAATTCAATATTGAATAGGCGGCTAAAATAATGGATTTTTCCCACCCCCCGCATGTCTCTGAAATCGCCCACCGGGTGCGCCGCTTTGTAGATGAAGAAGTTATCCCTTTAGAAGATTTTAAATCCAGCGGCTCAATTTCTGATGCGGCACTGCGGAATTTGCGCCAGAAAGCAAAAGCCGCTGGCTTGTGGGCGCCGCAGCTTCCCCCCGATTTGGGGGGCATGGGACTCAGCCTCAGCGAGATTGTGCCGGTTTTTGAAGCCGCCGGGCGCAGCCATTTAGGCCCGCTGGCTTTAAACTGCGCCGCGCCCGACGAAGGCAACATGCACCTACTGCAACTGTTCACCAATGGTCAGCAGCGCGAGCGTTATCTCAAGCCGCTGGCTGCCGGCGAGATACACTCAGCCTTCGCGATGACCGAGCCTGCCCCGGGCGCTGGCAGCGATCCAACCATGCTGCTGACCCGTGCCGAACGCGATGGTGAGGACTGGATCATCAACGGGCATAAATGGTTCACCAGCGGGGGCGAGGGCGCGGGTTTTTACCTGATTATGGCACGCACCGATTCTGACCTGCCGGCGCATAAAGGGAGCACTATTTTCATCGCGCCTGCCGGTATGCCGGGCATTGAAGTTGTGCGGAATGTGCCGATCATGGGTTTTGATGATTTCGGCGGTCACTGCGAGATGAAATTTCACGATCTGCGGCTGCCTGCGTCGGCGGTATTGGGCGAGGTTGGGCAGGGTTTCGCGCTCACGCAAGCGCGGTTAGGCCCCGCCCGTTTGACCCACTGTATGCGCTGGACGGGGATTGCCCAGCGCGCGTTAGAAATTGCCACGCAGTACGCCGCCGAACGGGACGCATTCGGCAAGCATTTGAACGAGCATCAGGCGGTACAGTGGATGCTGGCCGATTCCGCGCTGGAATTACACGCAGGGCGGCTGATGATGCAGCAGGCGGCATGGCTGCTGGAACAGGGGCAGCACGCCCGCGAAGAATCTTCGATGTGCAAGGTACACGCTGCTGAAACCGTGAATCGCGTGCTGGATCGCGCTATCCAGATTTGCGGTGGCAAAGGCATCTCGCGCGATTTACCCTTGAGTTCATGGTATGAAGCCGCCCGTGCCTTCCGCATCTACGACGGCGCTAGCGAAGTGCATCGCATGGTCATCGCCCGCGGCGTGATCAAACGGCACAGCGCGGGGTGAAATAATGCCTTAACGGCCTGTTCGCTCATGTTTATACGACAAAAATCTGATGCTATAATGCATATTGAAAAACCATTCATAAGGCAATCACTTCGGGGATAACACTGTGGCGCGCAAACATATCTTAGGACTTTTCTTACTTGGTCTATTTTTGCTGATTGTCTTTGCAGTTGTGGCTGTCGTCATGCGACCAGCGCCGCAGCAAGTTGCGGCAATTCCCACGTTAATGTCGCTGCCAACGATCACGGAAACGCAGCCTCCAACAGATTCACCGACGCAGCTTCCGACGACGATATCGCCCACTGAAGGGCCGATTGAAGAAACGGCAACGGTTGTTAGCGCCGAAATCATCGCGCCAACTGAGCGTTCAGCGCCGGTTATCCCGACGCATACGGCGACTGCAACAACGGCGCTGGCTGCGACCGAAATACCGCCTACGGCCAGCGCGGCGACTACGGTGCCGCCGGTGGTGATCGTGAGCACATCAGCGCCAGTAGCGGTGCAGCCACCGCCGCCCGCGCCGAATGTGGTGGTGATTTCTTTCGCGCCAGAGTCCAGCACGGCAGAGCGCGCGGCCTATATTGAGGCGATTGGCGGCCAGATTGAGACTTCAATTGAGGCGCTGGACACGGTGGTTGTGAGCCTACCGGAAGCGGCCACTGCACAGGCGTTAGAGGCTGCGCCGATTGTTCAGCAGGCAGAGCCGGATTATTTCGCAACGGTATTAGAAGCGCCGGATGATCCGCTGTATCCGGAACAATGGGGGCTGCAGGCCATTGGCGCTGAAAGCGTGTGGGCGCGGCTGCCAGAAGGCGCACAACGGGTCACGATTGCAGTGATTGACACCGGTATTTGCGCTGATCATCCGGAATTAGCAGGGCGGATTCTCGCGGGGTACGACTTCGTGGACGATGATGCTGTGCCGCAAGACGACTTCGGGCATGGCTGCGCGGTGGCGGGGGTGATCGCGGCGCAAATGGGCAACGGGCAAGGCATTGCTGGCCTCGCGCCGAACGCGCAAATTTTGCCGGTGCGGGTGCTGAACAGCTCTGGCTATGGCTCCTATTCGGATATTGCGGAAGGCATCATCTACGCGGCGGATCAGGGCGCGCAGGTGATTAACTTATCGCTGGGCGGCATGAATCCGTCTACAGTGTTAGAAAACGCCGTGGGCTACGCCATGTCTCGCGGGGTGCAGGTGGTGGCGGCGGCGGGCAACAACTTTGGCGGCCAGATCATGTATCCGGCGGCCTATGCGCCGGTGATTAGCGTGGGCGCGCTGGATCAGCACTTGCAGCACAGCAGCTTCAACCCGGCGGGCGCGCTGGATGTGTACGCGCCGGGGCAAGGGATTTCGGCGCTGGCACTCAACGGCGGATATACGGCGCTTTCGGGGACATCGCTGGCGGCGCCGCATGTTTCGGCGGCAATTGCGCTGTCTATGGCATTGGGCGAGCCATTCGTGGCTAATGGGCAGAATCTCTCGTTGGGCGAAAGCGGCGCAGCGCCGACGATCCCGCCAACGGCAACGGCGGAACCCACACTCGAAAGTGTTGTCCTACCTGAAGATAACTTCAACAATATCACCATTGATCGCGATGCTGTTGACCGACCAACCTACCCTGTATCCAGCGATCTTTACCAGCTAGCGCAGCTTTATCAGCAGAGTACCGTACAGGCACTTACGTTCGCGGAAACCTCGTTACTACAGCTAAATGGGTCGCGTGTACTCGTCGATATTGCCGCCGAGAACGAAGCTGTTGTGCCTGCAGTTATTGCGGCGCTGCCCGGAATTGGCGCCGAGGTTCTTGCCCATGCGGAGAATTTCATCACCGCCTATGTTCCAATAGACCAGCTGGAAGCGGCAACCAATCTGCCCGGCGTGCAATTCATTCAAAGCGCATTACCTCCCATGCCGCTAGATGGTGAACTATCGCCCCGCGCGCAATTTGATGGCAGCGCTCAGGCACTCACACAAGGTGTCGCCGCATCAAACGCAAATATCTGGCAATCTGCGGGATTTAATGGAAATGGCGTTAAAGTTGGCGTTATTGATGCCGGTTTTCTGAATTACACCAATGCGATTGCCTCTGGAGATCTGCCAACCATTGCGTCCGGGCGGCTCGTCATCTATCAGCCGCCCGGAATGAGCTTCTTCCTGGATACTGACCACGGCACGGCAGTGGCTGAAATTGTTTACGATATGGCACCGATGGCAACGATCTATTTAGGCACACCTAACAGCCCGACGAGTATGGCCAACTATATCGTTGATATGGCCTGCAATCTGGGCATTAAGGTTATTCAGTCATCAATTGGCTTTTATGTCGAGGAAGATGGTGACGGTACCGGGTTAGTCACAAATGCCATTGCACAGGCCGAAGACTGCGGCGCGCTTTATGTGCAAGCAGCGGGCAACAACGCTAATTATCACTGGGATATGGCTGCCACGTTAGCCAGTTTCGGCGGAGACTCACAGCTTGATTTTACCCCTGGTGATGAAGTCTTGCATTTTGGAAACGGTAGTGGCTCATGCTATACCCTGTCGGCTGGCACTTCGATCAATGTCTATTTGCGCTGGGATGCGTGGCCAACAACAAATCAGGACTATGACCTTTTCCTGATACGATGGACTGGATCTGAGTGGGTGAATGTCGTGCAATCGTCCCGTGATCAATCCGTTGGCGGCGTTTCTCCAACCGAATGGATTAACACTTTGACACCTACGGCTGGTTGTTATGGCCTATACATTGATAAATGGTCGGCAACCGGCAACCACACTTTCGATCTCATGGGTCACAACATGCCGAACTTTGAATATATCGTACAAAGCCGCAGCCTGGTTGACCCGGCGACTTCTATCGACTCCTTCGGCGTAGCTGCAGTAGATGTAATTAACTACAGCCGCGAATATTACAGCTCTATCGGGCCGGCACATGCCGCTGGCGGCACGATCAACGATGGTGCCGCTAATCAGCAGCCACGCATTGCTGGATATGCCAATGTAAATACCAGCGTTAATTCATCGTTCAACGGCACGTCGGCGGCTGCGCCGCATGTTTCGGGGGCGGCGGCTTTGGTGATGGAGCGTTTCCCCAGTTACGGGGCGCCACAAATACGCGCGCTTCTAGAGAGCAGGGCGCTTGATATGGGGACGGGCGGATATGACACGCAATACGGTATGGGGCGGTTGTGGTTGGGACTTCCGACGCTAACGCCCATCCCAACTGGTAGTACAACGCAAAATGATACTGGGTTTGTAGAATACAATGGCGCGTGGACGCTGCAAAATAATGGCCTGTACAATGGTGGGACAACGCATACTACGGGAACACCGGGTGCCAGCGCAAATTTCCGGGTCTCTATTGCCGTCGGTGGAGGAATTACCGTTGGCCGTACTCTTGGCCCAGATCGTGGCAATATGCTCGTTTGTGTGGGAAGTGCTCCCTGCCTGACATTTTCTAATTACAGCCCAACCTATCTTTTCCAACAACCGCTGACAATTTTGTCACAGGTTTCAGGCAATACACTGGTGACCATTTCCCATGTAGGAAACGCGGGGCAGTATATTGATGTGGATTTTGTCTCTGCAACAGGCGTATACCAACCGTTAAGTGCAGGGGGGACTGTTCAATTCCAAGATTCTAGCGCGGCTATCGCGTATAACGGCTTATGGACAACCCTCAGCAGCGGAGCTTACAACGGCGGCACGATGCGCTATTCATCGCAACCGGGTATGAGCTATACGTTCATGGTCACAGCAAATGCAGGTGAACGACTGCGTATTTTACGTACTCTCGCGCCTGATCGTGGCTCAATGCGAGTTTGCTTCAGCGAAATTTACGGATGTCAGGTGATCAATAACTACAGCCCCGGGGTTGCCTATCAACAGGAAGCAGTCGTCATGCTGCCATGGACAGCAACCTACCCTGTGACCGTAACTTTTATTGGCTCACAAGGGCAATATCTGGACATAGACGCTATTGAATTTATTGTGCCGCAAGCGCCGCTGACTTTAGGAAACACGTTCCAAGAGAACAGTCCCAATCTAAATTTTGCGGGTTCGTGGGGTACACATAATTCGGTCAATTATAACGGCGGCAGCATGCGTTTTTCAGGGCTACCCGGTTCCAATATTAGCTTCCGTGTTAGCGGGAATGCTGGCCAACGCCTCGAATTTATCAGGACGATGGCGCCGGATCGCGGCAATATGCGGGTTTGCGTCGAATCAGAGTGCGCAGACTATAGCAACTTTAGCTTTGCAACTCGGCATCAACAGTCGCTGAGCATACTGCTTAACCACACCGGCAATTTCCAGATCACCATTACTCATCAAGGACAAGCTGGGCAATATCTCGACCTTGATGCGGTACGTTTGGTCAACGGCCCAACCGCCCTGACCGTGGGAGCAACCTATCAGAACGACAGTCCGAATCTGATCTTCAACGGCCTATGGGCGCCCCATGCTAATGCAGTCTACGACGGGGGAACGATATTCTTCACCAGCGAACCCAAAGCCAGCGTAACCTTTATGGTCAATGCAACCGCAGGGCAATATCTGGTGCTGGAGCGCGTGGTTGCCCCAGATCGCGCAAACTTCACCGTTTGCTTCAGTTATCTATATGGCTGCCAGACCATCAACAATATCAGTTCAACAGTTCAATATCAGAAGCCGATCAGCATTTTGCTGCCTTGGACTGCGCTTTACCCAGTGACGATTACATTCCAGGGAACAGGTTCCCAGTTTGGCGATATTGATCTGATTGCTATCAGTAACGTACTGGTGCAGGATCTCTTACTGCCTGCGACGGCGACAGCAACCATAACCGAAACCGCTACGCTTACGTATACGCCGAGCGCCAGCCCAACGGGTACTTATACTAGCACGGAGACAATCACTCCGGAAACAACGGTTGAGATACCTTCGGCAACTGCGACAAGCATATCTACCGTAACAACGACAGAAACGGAAACTCCGCAGCCCACCGACACGCCCTTACCGACGCTAACGCCAGTACCGCCGACGGAAACTCCGCAGCCCACCGACACACCCTTGCCGACGCTAACGCCGGTACTGCCGACGGAAACTCCGCAGCCCACCGACACACCCTTGCCGACGCTAACGCCGGTACCGCCGACGGAAACTCCGCAGCCCACCCTGCCGCCAACAGCGGTTATCGTTCCGACTTTACCGCCACCGGAAGTGCCGGTGGCGGGTGCAGCGTAAACTGCGGTCAGTATCATGCGTTCAAACAAACAAGGAACTCGTTACGAGTTCCTTGTTTGTTCTCAGTCGTTTCCATACAATTTTCGCTTAAACGACCAATATTTCTGAAGGAATTTCCAACCTCGGGTGCTGTAAATTTGTTTCAACTGGCGCTCAGCGATTTGCGCGCGCTCACGATAATCTTCATTTATTCTGACAATATGTGTATCTTTGTTGTTTGACCAATCCCGCAAAATCTCATCATACCATCGAGAAAGAAGCAGCAATTCTTTAGTTTCCTCTGAGGCTAAAGTTATTTCGCGGGGATTTTTAGCAACACATACCAGTGTAATATTCCGACCGCCTAATTTTACGAGTTCTTCTGCCCCGAGCAGATTGAAAACGAAGTCATTTTCACGAATAACAGTCTCTTCAGGATTCATCGAAGGTATGGATAGCATGTCGTTTGAATCTACCCATTCTGGCTTTACCCAATGCCGATAGCCTTGTATCTTATTAAAAAAACGCTCTAGTTTCGCAAACCAGACTTGAATAGGCAGGTTATTAATGTGATAGGGGTTTTTAAGATTTACCTCTAGGGCAAGCAGCGACCAGATCGGGGGAACTGCCATGATAAAAATACCATCGGTCGTAAGGAGATCGGTAGCGCGGCGCAAAAACTCATCAGGTTCGGCAATATGCTCTAATACATTTGAAGTAAAGATCACATCAAATTTAGTTGCAGAAGAAAACGTTAGTTGTTCTAAGCTCATCGTATGATAGGATAACCCTTCTGCTTGAAACCGCTGTTTACTAAACGCAACTGCTTTTTCGCTGATATCAATGCCTACAACCTCTGCCGCGCCGTTTTGAATAAGGTAATGAGCGCCATATCCTGTTCCAGAGCCAGCATCCAAAACGCGCTTATTTCGTACGTATGGTAAAGCGAAATTGTAAATTGAAAGGTGGGCATAGTAGGCCCAATGCTTTTGATCAGGAGTCACCCGTTCGCCCGCATCAGTTACGTCAGATTCTATAAAGTGATTATCCATTACTTTTTCCCTTCTACTGTTGAAGCAGTTAAATGTTACTGATTTTCGACTGCGAAGATGAATCTAAAGGAAATGAGTTAAGGAAGCCTTAGAATGAGGAGCTTTGTAAAGTCTCGTTCGTTAAAAAGACTTGCTCTAATCGCTGAATCTGATTATACCAAGCAAACTGTTCAAGGCTGTGCTTATAAGCCGCCTCAATAATAGGCCGTGCAGTATCAATGTTTTCTATCAGGTTTGCCAGAATATCAAACCACTGATAAGAATTAGCAAGATAACCGTTCTTACCGTGTTCAATACTCTCTCGGTAAGTAAAAATTGGGGAAGCGACCGTAACTGTACCGACAACACCAGCTTCAAAATATTTTAACTGCGACTTGCAATTTGTGAATTCATTATCCTGAAGGGGGACCATATTAATTTCAGTGGACCCAATATAACGCTGCAAGTTGATAAAGTCGGTAAAAGGGAGATATTCTACTTGATCTGTAAAAGACTTCAAAGCTTCTTTAAGATCAATATAACCAGCAATTCGCAGCACAACCTGCGGATAACTTTGAAGTAACTCAGATAGCGCAGCTAAAATGATTTTAAAATCTTTGTTATGAGATGGAGAACCGCTGAAATAGCCAAGATGAATTTTACCATCCCGCGCAAAATGGCGTGATTGCTTTTGCTGATAGATACGATCAGAAATAGCAAGCTGCTCTTCGTTCAGGAAATTTGGAATAACGTGTACTGGTATTCCAGCAAAATCATGAAGGCGTTTTGCCAAAAATGCATTGGTGGTTATCGCCCCATCGCATAGACGCAACGCCGAACCATTCCGGGCGAAATAGGCAAACCAGAAATCCCAATCCGCCTCGTTTCGGGGCTGTTGGAGAGTATCTACAAGCAAATGAACGGCATGGGTATCGAAAACAAAATCATCAATATCATATAGTACGGGGATTCCTCTGCTCTTTGCCCGCATGACCATATGATCAAGCTTATCTGTATATTTTGATCGGCAAATGACCAAGACATCTGTTATTTTGAGTACTTCATCCATATAGTTGGAATCGCGCCGCGTAAAGTAGGCTGCGGATACTGGCAGCGTTGATTCTGTAAAAACTTGAATCATATTGTAAACCCGATAGCGAAACGTACTGTTGTCAGGTTCGTCGTAATAGTAGGCTATGCGAAAACCGTTACGGCTTAAGTTTTGTATTTGCTGCGCATAGGTGCTAGCCCAAGGATCCGAGTATGAGACTTCAGGTACGTTAAATTGATACATCACTAGGGCACATTCTCTTTGATGCCAAATTCGGCAATTGTATTCAAGGTGGCCGCAAATGATTCATGCCAACTACGCATAAATTGGCTGTTACGATAATTTTTAAACCTCTGATCTTGATCTTCAACTAGTTTCACCCCGGCTTCTAGCCCTTGAACGAGGGACTCCACTTGAAGATCACTGCTTAATATATTGTCTGAATACCGGCTTAAATTCTGCTTGTTGTGGTAAGTGTTGGTAACCACGACAGAACCAGATGCAGCAAGGTCTAATGGTGGATAGCTTGGATGAGGTGAATACATCAAAGACAACCCTAGATCCATAGTACGAACTAATTTCGCATATTCAACCCATTGAAGATTTTCATGTGTGAAAACGGAAGTCATTTCTGTTAATTTCAACTCGGGTATATGGTTGCCAACGAAATGAAATTCCCAGACAGCGGGATCGAGAATTTGACGTTCGATAGATTTCTGAACTACCTCTAGCCCTAAATAATACAGATTTCGCGCATGGTTGGGGCGCGCATAGAAGAAAAATTTATACTTCCCGTGCGCAGCATTTGTTTGATCTCTGTAGAAAAGTTCATGTGGCCATGCAGGTTCGAACCAAAGGCCAGTTTCCCTTATATTATTGAATCCCTCTTCCACAAGATACTCGTACAATAATTGGGTGTTAAGTATGAATGTGATTTGAGGATCTTGAAATACGTTTGAACAACGAACACGCTCATCATTAAACGGATAAAAAGTACGTTCATCCTCTTGCAGTAGGTATAAAATTTGACTGCTGTTGATAGTGCGCCGAACACTTTCCGTAGTCCACCAAGAGGTAGTAAGAAAAATATCCTTTTCACCTATGGGTATTTCAACGCTAGAATCATGCTGATTTGCAAATAAGAATTCAACATTTCTGTTAAATAGGATTTGGTTTGCTTCGAGAATTCGGCCAAAATTACGTGCATCGGCACTTTCCGTTCGCGTAATAATCCGAAGCTCGCAGTTCCATTTTTCTGCTAACAGAGCCGCGAAGATGAGTGCAGTAGCGACTCCGCCGAATAAACTTCCACTGTTGATGCTATCCGTCACTAGATTCAGCCGTCGTTCTGGCTGCGAGACCTGAAAAGCAACAATGGGCTGCAGCGCAGGAAATCGCTGATTTAAAGCTGAGGTAATTGAAGAAACTGACTCCAATTGAGGCTGTGGTTGTAATTGGGCAGTCCCTTCAGGTTGACCCATCCGACTGATGGGCATAGTCGCCAGATTTTTCCTGTAATATCGGCGTTCGCCACCCACCCAACGGACTGTTCGGCTTGCTAGCGCAAATGGGCCTTCTGCCCGTAAAGTGAGCTTTGTTCGATCAATCAGTTGCTTGGTACGAGATCGCCGCTGCTGTGAGGGCAGCAATTTTCTTTTGAAGCCCCACCAGCGCATCAGAAGCCGCCAACCACGGGTGCTTTGTATTGCCTGAATATTCTGTTCGTATTCACGCGCTTTACTTTCATGATAGAGGGCTATACTGCGCGTATCTTTATATGATTTTTCAAGATCGGCAATCTGAAGCTCAAGCTCTGCTTCATACGACCGCTTAACCTCTTCCAACTGCTGCTGGACGAGATGAAGCTGACCGTTAGTATTATGCGCAAACGTCTCCCATTCCTCTGATTTCTGGAGCACTTCGTTCATTGATCCTAGCTGGGCGAAAAACCGCCGGGAGGAGGCCAACTCGCCTTCCTGCAATTCAAACAGCTGATTCAGCTCTGAGGGGACGTTCTTTCCTACCGCCGCGATTCCTAAACCTGATGAATTGGTGACCTCAAAGTGAGGATATTTTTCTTTCAGCTCTTCCCAAAACTTCCATACGCCAAATTGTTTCTCAAAGACATTGGTATCATGAAAAAGCACAACAGCGCGATCACTTAATTTGGGCAGCCATGTTTCAAAATCATGTTTCACTGCCTCATAGTGGTGGCATCCATCTATATGCAGGAAATCTATGCTTCCATTGGTAAAACGGCCAACGGCTTCATCAAATGTAGTTTGCATTAAAGACGAAAAATGACCATATAAAGGATCATGATGCGCCTTTAGCGCGGCCAGAATTTCGGGGCCATATATCCCGGAATGCTCATCACCTTGCCATGTATCTACTGCGTAACAGCGTGTATCAAGATTAAGTTCGCTAACTGCCTGACAAAACGCGCAGTAAGAGATTCCCCGATGCGTCCCTAATTCAACCAGCGTTTGCGGTCTGACAAGCGAAACGAGATACATACCCAACGGGATGTGCCCAAGCCATGCTGATGTAGCTATCCATTTGGGGGTTGATAGGCAAACCGGATGCTGAAGGGGATTGATTAAATTCATAGAATTGATGCGTCTCTGTGTTCAAGCATATGCATTAAGAACGAAGACTAAAATTAAAGCAATGTCAGTATAGTTATTGGCTGTTTGGATTGTCAAGATGGGCTAAATCTCGGGCGTGCCGAACTAAGTGGGTCACTTTCCCGTTATTTCTAATTGGAATGAGCAGCGCGACTCACTATCCTTAGACAATCTAATACCAAAGTTGGGGTGCTGCAAGAAAGCGTGCCCAACCGCCCATAGGCTATCTTTCCAGTAGAAATCATCAGAATTTAGCCATGCAATCAGATCGCTGG
>JACSRP010000178.1 GCA_014879665.1 Anaerolineae bacterium
GGGTGATGCTGCTCAGCCGACGCCTTGACGAACGCAGTTGGGCGCTTCATCGTCAAGGCAAGATCGCCTTTCACATTAGCGCGATGGGGCACGAAGCGGCGCAAGTGGGCACAGCATTTGCCATCAACCGCACCGTAGATTATGTTCACCCCTACTACCGCGATCTCGCACTAACCCTCGCAATAGGCATTACCCCCACCGATTTCATGATGAGCCTATACGCCAAGCAAGACGAATATTCAAGCGGTGGTAGGCAGATGCCCAGTCACTTTAGCAGTAAATCACTCAATATTATCAGCGGCAGCGCGCCCGTAGCCACGCAAGTACCCCAAGCAGCGGGGCTGGCATTTGCCATTAAGTATCGCCAACAGCTTGGTCTGGATGATCCGAACGATACCACACGCCCGCGACTGGCGCTGACCTGTCTAGGTGAAGGATCAACCAGTCAGGGCGAATGGCATGAAGGGATGAACTGGGCAGGCGTGCATAAACTGCCGATGATCTGCGTGGTACAGAACAACAATTACGCTATTTCAGTGGGCGTAGAACAGCAGATGGCGATACGGAACGTGGCGGATCGCGCGGCGGCGTATGGCGTTCAGGGCGTGGTAGTGGATGGCAACAACATACTGGCGGTTTACGACGTGGCTTATGAAGCGGCGCAGCGCGCATACAGCGGCGAGGGCGCAACGCTTCTGGAAGCCAAGACTTATCGTATTGTGCCACACTCGTCTGATGATGATGACCGCAGCTACCGCACCCGCGAAGAAGTGGCAGAATGGAAGGCTAAAGACCCGATTTCACATTTCCAGAAATGGCTGTTGGACGAGCAAATTCTAACCAGCGCACGGGTTCAGGAGATGGAAGCTGAGGCGAAGGCTGCGGTGGATCAAGCACAGGCGGCGGCTGAGGCTGCACCTGAGCCGATGCCGGAAGCGGCAATTGGCGACGTTTACGCGCCGGTGGAGGAATAGCTGATGGCACAGATGACGCTGATTGATGCTGTTCGCACGGCGATGGATGAGGAAATGGCGCGGGATGAGCGCGTATTTTTGACGGGCGAGGATGTTGGGCGGCGCGGCGGTGTATTTCGCGCATCGCAAGGTCTTTTTGATAAATATGGCGATATGCGAGTGGTGGATTCGCCGCTGGCGGAACTGAGCATTGTGGCGGTAGGCATTGGCGCGGCGTTGGCTGATTTGCGCCCGATCTGCGAGATTCAATTTGCTGATTTTATCCATCCGGCCTTCAATCAGATTGTGAACGAGGCCGCGAAGATGTATTACCGCTCAAACGGCCAATGGAAGGTGCCGATGGTGCTTCGCGTTCCGTATGGCGGCGGAATTGCAGGCGGGCTGTATCACAGCCAGAGCGTGGAAGCATTCTTCACACACTGCCCCGGCCTGAAAATTGTGATCCCTTCGACGCCAGAAGATGCCAAAGGACTGCTGAAAAGCGCGGTGCGCGATCCGAACCCGGTACTTTTCTTCGAGCCGAAAAAGGGCTATCGGGCAATTAAAGGCGAGGTTCCTGAGGGAGATTATGTGACGCCGATTGGCAAGGCGCGGGTTGCCCGTGCAGGGCGCGATCTTTCGGTGTTTGCCTATGGCATGATGGCGCATTATACGATGATTGCGGCGGGGCAGGTGGCGGAACAAGACGGCATTGATGCCGAAGTGATTGATTTACGCACACTGCTTCCGGTGGATAAAGAGTCGATCCTCGCCAGCGTGGAGAAAACGGGCAAGGCGTTGATTGTCTATGAGGACAATCGCACGATGGGCTATGGCGCGGAAGTGGCGGCGATTTTGGCTGACGAGGGATTTGAATTTCTGGATGCACCAGTGCGCCGGCTGACCGGGCCGGATATTCCGAGTGTGCCGTTCAATCATGGAATGCAGGAATTTTTTATGCCTAATCCTGACAAGATTGCAACGGCGATACGAGAATTAGCGAGATATTAAAGGAAGTTCTGAGTGACGAGCATGGACGCCAAGTCAGAAATTCACAGGGTTTAATTGTTTGCTTTTACCTTTAGCTCATTACTCATCACTCAGAACTTTATTTTGAGGAGTTTTTATGCCTACACAGGTCATTATGCCGCAGCTGGGCGAGAGCGTGGTTGAAGGCACGGTCAGTAAGTGGCTGAAACAGGAGGGCGATCTGGTTGAAGCTTTCGAACCGCTGTTGGAGATCAGCACCGATAAGGTGGAGACGGAAATTCCGGCGCCAGCAGAGGGTGTAGTGCTGAAAATTCTGGTGCAGGAGGGCGCGACGGTTGAGCGGGGAACCCTACTGGCGCTAATCGGGAAAGCGGGGGAAGTACATATCCCCCTCACTCCCGGCGCTTCTCCCACACAAGCGGGGAGTGAAGAGCAATCTGTTACCCCTGCCCCTCTCCCTCAGAGCAAGGGAGAAGCCGCCGAAACTGACGCAGCAGGAAATTACGCGGCGTCTAACGGGCATGCCGCGCATATCACGCCGGTAGTGGCACGAATGGCGGCGGAATATGACCTTGATCTAAAGCAGATCTCCGGGACCGGGCGCGGCGGGCGCGTGACCAAAAAAGATGTTGAGGCGTGGTTGGAAAAACAACCCCTCACCCCCGACCCCTCTTCCGCGAGACGAGGGGGGAAAGCCGGGCAGAATGAACCGTCAGCTGATGATTTGCCGCCATGGGAGCAACCGGGAACGGGCGATCTGTTCAAGCCGACAGTGGAATATGGGGATGCCCTAGCCCCTGAAAGGGCGCAGCAACCACAAACCGCTAGAGATGTGGTGAGTCATACTGCCAAAAACGCGAGTGTACCAGCGCGTTTGCATCCGGCGGAGCGTGTGCCAGATGCTGGCGAAGGCGAGCTTATGCCGCTAACGGCGATGCGGCGTTCAATTGCTGAACACATGCGCCGCAGTGTAGATATTGCGCCGCACGTGACCACTATTTTTGAGATTGATCTTTCGGCGGTACTGGCACACCGGGAAGCGAATAAGAGCAGCTTTGCGCGACAGGGCATCAATTTGACGCTGACTGCTTACTTTGCGGCGGGAACAATTCATGCGCTGCAAACGGTGCAGATACTCAATGCGCGCTGGGATGAGGGAGGGATTTTTAAGCCCTATGCCGTCAATCTAGGGATCGCGGTTTCGGTTGATGACGGGCTGCTGGTGCCGGTGATCCAGCACGCCGACGAATTGAGTTTGCAGGGGCTGGCGCGGGCGATTAACGATGCTGCGGCGCGGGCGCGTTCCAAAAGCTTAAAGATGGACGAGATGCAGGGCGGCACCTTCACGATTACCAATCACGGCGTTGGCGGCAGCCTAGTGGCGACGCCGATCATCAACCAGCCGCAGTCGGGCATATTAGGCGTGGGCGTGCTGGAAAAACGGGTGAAAGTAGTGACCGATGAACGCGGTGCCGATGTGATCGCGATTCGCCCATGCTGCTATGTTTCGCTCACGTTCGATCATCGCGTGGCGGATGGCGCTGCTGGTGATGCGTTCCTGCTGGCGTTGAAGCAGCGGCTAGAGGGATGGGATTAGTTAAATTTATCGGAGGCTGAATCTGCGCCCCCCTTGAAGTGGCTGAAAATATCCTCACCCTTTACTCCCCTCTCTATGACGCTGGCTGAGGGGAGGGACAAAAATGGAATGACTAGACCTTCGCCCCTTTTATGTGGGGGAGGATTGCGACTGCCGGCATCACGACCATGAAGAATCACCAACGGAACCGGGTCGCATTCCCTTCACAGCGTTCCAAACAGCTTCTGCGCCACGCTGTTGGTTCGCGGCGGTATTGCGCGCATCGTCATTATCGAGGTCTTGCAAGCCGAGGTGGAAGGCGGCAAGCCAGGTTGAACCCCAACGGTTGCCACCCCAACTTTGCACCTGTTGTGGACCGGCTAAGAGGGATTCGGTGCGACCACGCGGCGCGGAAATTGTTGGCGTGGATGATGGAAGCTCGGCACCGGTGACGTTGACATACCAATCGCAGTCGAGAATGCCGTAGCCCATACTGCCGCTGCGCATACGGATGACCTTGGGAATCTGAATATCTTCTAATGTGCGCTGGCTAATACGACCGCGAATATCCGCATTAGAGCCTTCCCCGTTCAAATTCGAACCGGTAACGCTGAACGTACCTGCGTTGGGATAACGGTTATCTAGCTCAACGCGGAGCATCCCCGGCCTGACACCGGGACCGACAGTTTGATTCTGCATGGTAAACCATGTATCGGTCATCTTATTAAACTGTTGGTTATAGGCCTGATCAAGTGCCTCATTGAAGATGCCATAAAGGGTGTTGACGGCACCCCATTCATCTTCTTCACCGGTAGTACTGCGAAGCTGACCTAGTTGGCGCATCAAGGTCTCAGATTGGCGCTGACCAATATCGTTGAGCGCATGAATCTGCGTTTCTTGAAACTGCAAAATCGATGTTCCAGCGCCAGCACCATGAGCAGACCATGCGGACGCAACCGCCGCTTGAACGCGCTCTTTACCGGCATCCCGCAGCGCTTCGACGATAGATGTTGCCGAGGCGCGTATTCTGCCTCTTACGTCGGCAGAATCAACCGCCGTGCCCATGGTGGCGCGGGTTGCGCCTATCAGCGCGGGCTGAATCATGCGGCCAACCAGCCCGAGCATAACGGTGCCGATGCCACCCATTGCTGCACCGAGCAGCAGGTTAATACTGCCAAGCATCATTTGCTCACTAATAGAGGGTGGATCGTTGACCTGTGCTACCTGTGCAAATTGACGCACCGCATCTTTTTGACGGTCAACTACACCGCCGGTGCTGATATATTTATTATTGACGGTGGTCAGCGCCGCGCTCCAATCGCCACCAACATTTTCCTGCAAAGTTGTGCGTTGAATCAGCATGCGATTCACGTGATCGGGGCTGCGTAAGGCAATATCTAACGATGATTTGCGGGTTCCACTTTCGCCCACCATCCGTTGAAGTTGACTGTTGCCAACGCGGGATGCCAGAGATTTTGCTAATGCCTGCTGCTGGCGGGGCGCAAGTTGGCGTGAGATAGCTGGCGGTTTGGCATCTGAACCACCGCTGAGATTATTTAGTTTTAAGAATGGGCTGCCTGAATTTGAGGCATTGATGAGATCTTCGGTTTCAGTTTCGGGCTTCCGCGCGGCGGATGACGATGGTTTAACAGATTTTTCTGAACCGGGTGCGTGTTTGGAACTCACAAGCTTTCCCCACAAAATTTTGAAAGAACCATAACCATTCACACTATAGCACGTTGTGCAAAACCGCGCTGTAGATCATAGATATTTTTAAGAGAGATGGGGCGGATTGCTACCCGCCAATCTGGCTCATGACGCGGGTGAGGGGGATCACATCTTCGGCGAGGCCATGCCCCCACGGCTTCCACCAGATGGCGTCAAGAATCATTTGCCTGAGTTCAGCTTCACTAGCACCCGCACGCAGCGGTTGAAGCAGATTGATTTCTTTATCGCGCAGCAGGCATAAGCGCAGCACGCCATCGGCGGTGAGGCGGGCGCGATTGCAGGA
>JACSRP010000055.1 GCA_014879665.1 Anaerolineae bacterium
TCCACTGGCTCGCTAAGAATGAGCGCGCCAAGCGCAATCCCTACCGGCGGAATCACATAAGTGATCATGCTGGTGCGCGATGCGCCTAACTTCTGAATCAGCCAGTAATACAGCAAGTAGGCGATGAACGTGTTCACCAAACCGAGCAGCACCAACGATACCAGCGCGTCCCCGTGAATCTCGCCGAAGGGAGTCGCCGCCTGCCCGCCAAGCATCGGCGCTGCAACCATAAGGACTCCAGAGATGACCGCCGCGGTGGTCATCGAACCTGCGGAAACCATAAGCGGGTCACGAAAGCGCCACATCGCCACGCGCCCGTAGGTACCGCCAAACCCGTATGACAGTGAGGCCAAAACTATCGCAAGCTGACCAAGCAGACTGCCCGCGTGTAATTCGCCGGATGCCCAACTGCTGCTGGCAAGCACAATCACGCCGACGAAACCTACCAATACACCCGCCAACTTCCGCCATGTGATGCGCTCATCGGCAAACGCGAAATGCGCGATGATCAGCGTAAAAAATGCAGTCGTCGAGTTCAAAACGCTGGCAACACCGCTGTCAATTGAGTGTTCGCCCCACGTAATCAACGCAAATGGAACGATGGTATTGATGATCCCCAGCACCAGCAGCGGGTAAAACTGCTTCCAGTTGAAGGGCAAATGCTTACCGCGTGCCACAAGCACAATGTTCAAGCCGACCGCAGCGATAGCGGTGCGGATAAATACCAGTTGAAAAGGACTTACCTGCTCATTGCCGATGCGAATCAGCAAATAAGAAGATCCCCAGACCAGACCGAGGATCCAGAAACAAACCCATTTATTCACAATTTACTCCCTAGCAGCTGACTCTACCAGCTTACCGGTCGCGGGGGTGACCAGTCAATTTCGTGGACTTATCTATATGTGTATTTTGGGGCGGTTTATGAAGAGGATCGGAGAATATTGGGGGTATCAAGGGCAAGGTATGATCTTGCCCCTGTAAAAACATTTCTGATTGTTTAATCCCATTTACGCTCGTCTTTGACCATACGCTGGCCGGGATCGATCACGCCGGGTTCAACCACGCGCACTTCGTCTACGCGCAGCCGCGCCATGCCCTGAACATAGGCCGTCACTGCATCGGTCACGTCGGCATCTGCATATTCCGGCTTTAGCTCGACTAACATCAACAGATAATCTTTATCAGCCGGGCGAGAAATAACAGCCTGAGCATGTTTCACCTGTGGAATCCGGCTCATGGCAGCGGTGATCTGGTTGGGATGCAGGAACATACCGCGCACCTTGATGGCATCACCCACGCGCCCGACCAGACGCATCACCTGTTCGCCCTGTTCGTTCGGCACGAATACTGCCAGATCACCGGTACCAAAGCGGATTAATGGGTAGCCTCTATTGAAGGTGGTCACTACCACTTCGCCGGGCGTGCCTTCTTCCACGCGCTCGCCGGTATCCTTATCCACCAATTCAAGATAGATGCTATCCATGATACGGAAGCCATCTTCAAAGGGACGGGTGTAGGCGAGGAAACCGAGATCGGCGGTGCCATAGGCGTTCACGGTGGCGATGCCGTACTCGCCTTCAAAGCGCGCGCGCTGCGAGGGAAAATAGGGTTCCGCGGAAAAGAGAGCCTTCTTGATCGGAATGGACTCTTTGGGGATGCCCATTTCCTCACATTTATCGAGGATAATTCCGAGGAAGCTAGGCTGGCCGACGAATCCGCTGGCGCGCAGGGCGTTCATCATCATGATTTGCAGGTCGGTGTTGCCGGGGCCGGTGGGGATCACTGTGGCGCCCACGTGACGCAGTCCTTGATCCAGCAGCAGGCCAGCGGGTGTGAGATGGTACATAAAGGTGTTTAATACGCGGTCGCCTGCCCCAAAACCAGCGGCAAGAAATGGTGCGACATGCGCTTCGGCTTCGTCATGCGGCGGCTGCGGATCAAAAATTGGGCCCGGCGAGATGTAGATTCGCGGCAGCGATTCCGGATCAACGGTGAGAAGGCCGCCGAAGGGGGGATCGGCCTGTTGAAACTCAACCAGCTTGTCCTTTGGCGTGACCGGCAGCTTTGCCAGATCGTCCGCGCCCTGCACCTGTTCGGGGGTTACGCTGGCGGCATCCATGATGCGCTTAAAGGTGGGCGCGTGGGCATAGGCGTGGGCGACCAGATCGCGGATTTTCTCGTCGGTTGTGGGCATATTCGGCCTTTCGAGGTTATGAGTAGACGTTCACGCAAAAGAATAAGGCGGGCTAGTGGTGAGCATGTTCATTTAGGCAAAGTTGTGTAATTTTGAACGGTGGACGCCCCATGAGGCGTCCCTACAGGCAAATTTTACGCGAAATTCCCTCTGGTTTTCAAACATAGCCTCTTTGAAAGATGCTCGCACAGCCCTATGGGTCAGGCTTGGCCATAAGATTTATTATCCTAACCAGCGCTTGCGACGCTTGTAATGCTTCACATCTTTATAGCTTTTACGCTCGCCCAGCGAATTAAGCCCTAGATAAAATTCTTTAATATCTTCGTTTTCGGCAAGCTGCGACGCCGGGCCATCCAGCACCACGCGGCCATTTTCCATCACATAGCCGTAATCTACCAATGAGAGGGCGGCGCGCGCGTTTTGCTCGACCAGTAGAACCGACATTTTTTCGGCTTTATTGATTTCACCGACGATGCGGAAAATTTCCTGTACCAGCATGGGGGCAAGGCCAAGCGAGGGTTCATCCAGCATCATCAGCTTAGGATGCGCCATCAATGCGCGACCAATGACCATCATCTGCTGTTCACCACCGCTGAGATAGCCGCTAACTCGACTGCGTAAGTCTTTCAGGCGTGGAAAATAGTGATAAACGCGCTCAAGGTCTTGCTTGACATAGCGCCCGCCCTGATATACCTGCCCGCCCACGCGCAAATTTTCTTCAACCTGTAAATGCTGAAATATCGGGCGTCCCTCGATCACCTGTACGATGCCGCGCCGGACAATATCTTCGGTATTAAAATGGTCAATACGCTCATCTTCCCACGTGACTGTGCCGCGAGTGACCTCGCCCAGTTCAGAGGAAAGCAGGCCGCTAATGGCCTTGAGCGTGGTGCTTTTGCCTGCGCCATTGGCGCCCAACAGCGCCACCACCTGCCCCGGCTTGACCTCAAAAGAGACGCCGCGCAGGACGAGAATCACACTATTATAGATAACTTCGATGTTATTGATGGAGAGCATAATCAGTAATGAGTGATGAGTAATCAGTGATGAGTAACCAGCAGGTATCCCCACTCATTACTCATCACCTTTAACTCATTACTTTTTAGGAGGCTGGCACATCTGCGCCGCCGGGACGCAGATCGGGCGCAGGCTCGAATTCAGACAGCGGGACGAGCACGGGAACATAGGCGGTGGTGCCGTCAGCTAACGGAACGGCCATCGCATCTTCGCCGCTGGTGGCCACGCCAGACATATCGGCGTTGGCGAACATCATCACCGCAATGCGGTTATCCGGCAGCGCACGGAGTGCCCCACCGTCATAGTTGAAGTGATAGAGACCGAGCGGTGAGTAATCCATCGCTTCGATCACGTCCTTCATCACTGCGCCATCTACTGCATCCAGCGATCCAACTTCGTTGACCGCGCGGGCATACAGTTCAATATAAGTGTCTACCAGCGCCCAACCAAGCAGATAGGCGATATTCTTCGCTGAAAGTGGGCGCTCATTGGCGGCAGCCTGTTCACTGATCAGCGCGATGCCGGGCAGTGAAGTTTCACTCCACCAGTGGAAGGGCAGCGAGCCGATGATGCCATTGACCGCAGGCAGGCCATCAGAACCCAGCGCAGTACGGCTGAGCAGGCCGACCGAGGTATCCAGCGCCCAGTTCACGCCAGCAAGCTGCACGGAGTCTTCGAGGCCGAGATCAACCATCGTCTTGGCGACGAGGAAGGGGCCGGAAGCCAACGAGTTGGTGTATAGAATATTCGCGCCAGCATCCACCAGATTTTGGACGTTGGTGGTGATGTCGGTGGCTGAGGGTGGGAAGTATTCCGGCGTTTCCAGAATGGTGACGCCCTGTTCGGCGCAGTAGGACATGACTTCAGCCGTGAAGGCAGATTCACCGAACGCGCCCGGCCAGCTAATGTAACCGACGACTGGTTCGGGGAACTGTTCAGCATTGGCGCCGATATAACGGCAGAAGGAGCCGAATTGATCGGCATACAGCGGATTGCTGGCATAAATCCAGCCGGGGGACTGACCATCTTCGCCATACAAGCCGGAAACTGAACCAGCAGAGAGCAGCGCTGGAATTTCGTCTTCAGCCAGCTGGTCACGCAGCAATTCAGCATCACCAGAGGCATACAGCACCAGCAAATCAGGCTCGTTCTCAAGGCCGCTGAAATAATCATAGGCAGCCTGTGTCTGGCCGAGATCGCCGCCAGTATCGCGGTTTTCCTGTACCAATGTGGCGCCGCAGACACCGCCGCGCGCATTGTAGTAGGCGGCGGCATCGGTCAAGCCGGCCAGCAGTGGTTGGGTGATGAAGGCATACGAACCGCTGATATCGCCAAAGTGCTGAATCGGAATTTCAGAGCCGGTCAAATCCACTTCGCAGGCGGTGTGCTGGATGAAGTCCGGCAGCGTGGTATCGTCCTGCGCCAGAATTGGCGCGCTTGATACCAGCGCAGCAGCAGCGAGTGTTCCCAAAAGCCATTTCTTCATGATCATTTTCCCTCTATATTTAATAAGTTTAGCGAATATGCCTTCAAACCATTTGCAGAGGTGCATCCTCCTTTACTTGACAATTTATACAGAGTATACGTCCTTTCTCAATGTGAGAAGGGTCGCAGTTTCCATGCAATTTTAATGATTTCCCAGCGGTGTGCCAAACCGCGCGGGTTGAATACCAGAAAAATTGCCAGCGCCGCGCCAAAGATCAACGGGCTGAGGGCGGCATAGATATTGACCGAATTGATGAATGGCAGCAGCCCCGGCAGCACGTTATTCAGCGGCGGGATCAGTGATGGGATAATAATTTGCTGAAGCAGCAGCACGAGAGTTACGCCGAACATTGGCCCCAGCGGATAGCCTGCGCCGCCAATGACCAGCATCGCCAGCATGGCAATAGACTGATCCAGCAGGAAGGTATCCAGCGACACGCTGTTGGTGTTATAGGCGGCGAGACAGCCCGCAATACCGGCAAACATGGCGGCCACAAAAAAGGCCAGCAGTTTATAGTTGAAAACATTGATGCCCATCTGCTCGGCGGCGATGTCGTTATCGCGCACTGAAATTAGGGCGCGGCCAACGCGACTGCGAAGCATGTTGCGGGCAGCGAGGCTGAGAAATACTGCGGCGGGGATGATGATGTAGAACATCGCCCCATCAGCGGCAAAGCTGATACCGAACAGAGTTGGCACCGGCACATCCAGCGGGCGCGATCCATTGGTCAGCGGCTCTAATGGGTAGCGCAGCAGCCAGGGGATGATGAACTGCGCTGCCAGCGTGGCCATCGCCAGATAGAAGCCTTTGACACGCAGCGAGGGCAGCCCGAAAATCAGGCCGACCAATCCCGTCACCAATGCCGCAATAGGCAACGCCAGCCAGAAGGTCATGCCAAGCTGGCGGCCCAAAATTGCGCCGGTATACGCGCCCACCGCCATAAACGCAGCGTGGCCGAGCGAAATTTGCCCGCAGTAGCCGGTGAGGACGTTCAGCCCCTGCACCGCGATCACGAAAATGGCGATGCGGTTCAGCGTGCCGATCCACAATGTGGGGACGATATTCAGTCCTAGCGGCCCATCGCTGGAGAGCAGTGGCAATAGCAGCAGCAGTAAGAACAGCCCGTTCGACAGCCATTTATCGGCGCGGGTGCGGTTGAGCGCGATATCCTGCGCGTAGCTGGTGTCGAATACCCCCGAAGGGCGAATATTGGAGGACATTAAAATCCTTTCAAAAAGAAATGCTGGGTGAATATTTTCCTTTTACTCAGAACCCAGAACTCTGCACTCAGAACTATATTTAAATCCTCTCAATCCGCCGCTGGCCGAAGAGGCCGTCAGGACGGATGACCAGCACGACCATTAACACGAGGTAAGGTGCAAGTTCCGTGCCGGCCTGCGTGCCGGGAAACAGCAAATTAGCAAATTCTTGCACCAGCCCGATGATCAAGCCGCCAAGCAGCGCGCCGGGGATGCTCTCCAGCCCACCCAGCAGCACCGCCGGAAATGCGCTCAGCGCCAGCAGCGGCATATTCAATGACAGACTGGATGCGCCGCCCTGTAAAACGCCAGCAACGGCGGCCAATAATGCGGCAATCGCCCATGCGACGGCGAGAATTGTCCGCACTCGCAGCCCGACGGACTGCGCTAATTTTTGATTTTCAGCCGTAGCGCGCATGGCTAGCCCGACGCTGGTATAGCGAAAGAAGCCGACGAAGGCGGCAAAGGCTAACAGCGAAAGCAGGAAGGCCAGCAGCAGTTCAGTACGGATGATAATCGTCCCGCCAAGCGTCTCGGTGGCTTGAATGCGGAACGGCATGGGAATGCCTAGCTGGGAGAGGCCGGTGAATACTTGCAGCGGGATTTCCACGCTGCCCCAGATCATCTGGGTGATCCCATGCAGCAGTTCGCTGATGGCGAGCGTCATCAGCACCATGGCAAACAGCGGCTGCCCGATCAGTGGGCGGATAGCGAAACGCTCGATAGTGAGGCCGGTAAGCACCGCGCCATAGACCGCGCCGATGATCGCGCGCAGCAGCTTCAAGCTGTCACCGCCAATCATCAAGGCGATGAATCCAAACGCGGCGATGCCCGCCGCAATGGCGAGGCTGCGGGGGTTGCGCAGCGCGCGCCAGCTGTTGGTGGTGATGACCATCAATCCGGTTAAGATCGAAAGTACCAGCGCCGCCAGCGGAGAAATACTGCTCGCAGACGAGAAGAAGGTGTAGAAAACTAATCCGCCCAGCAGCATCATCCAGCCCTGCGCGAAATTGAATACGCCAGAAGCTTTATTGATGACCACGATGCCCAACGCGATCAGGGCATAGACGCCGCCCACCAGCACGCCGGTAACGGTGCTTTGCACGAGGCGATAGGGGCGCTGGCTGCCTAGCAGCGGCACAATTAGCAGAAGCAAAGCGATCAAACCGATGGCATAGATCGCATAGGTGATGATGCGGCGGTTGTTATGGTAAACAGTTGTTATTGTGGTCAAAAAGAACCCCTCACCCCTGCCTTTGCTCAATGAGAAGGCATAGGAAAAATGATTTAGATATTTATATGTACCCTCACGCCCGTAAGCGCTGTACAACACTTCACATCTCGCAGACTCTGACTGCCGTCTCTACAATGCCGGTGCGGCCATCACGATATTTCACTTCGGCCTTCACAATCACCTGATCCTGATTGTTATACATGGCGTCCAGCATCTGCGAATACTTATCGCCTAATGCCTTGCGCCGCAGTTTACGGGTGCGGGTCAATTCCGCTTCGTCGGCATCGAAGGCTTTATGCAAGATCACAAATTTGCAAATGCGCGCGGGCAGCGGAAGCAGCGCGTTCACACGCTCGACGTCCTTCTTGATCAAGGCATAGGTTTCCGGTTTCTGCGAGAGGTCAACAAAGGTGGTGAAGCTAATGCGCGATTTTTCAGCCCAGCGCGCCATATTCTCAAAATCAATATTCACAATCGCCGTAACATAGTGCGTCTCTTCGCCGCCCACAGCCATCACATCTTGAATATAGGGGCTAAACTTCAGGCGGCTTTCGATATACTGCGGGCTGAAAGATTCGCCATTCGCCAGCGTCAGCATATCGCTGACGCGATCCAGATAGATGATATGCCCGTCTTTGTCAGCATAGCCAGCATCGCCGGTGTGGAACCAGCCGTTTTCGTCCAGCGCCTTATGGGTTTTTTCTTCGTCCCCGTAATAGCCAGTGAAAACCGCGCGGCTGCGAATCCACATTTCGCCATCGGGGCGAATTTGCACCTCAACTCCCGGCGCTGGCGTCCCTACTGTGGTCAGCTTGATATTGCCGTCATAATGGATGGTGTGGCACTGACATTCGGTAGAACCGTAGAGATTCTTCAGGTCAATGCCCACCGCGCGGAAGAAGCGCAGTTGATCCGGCGAAAGGGTAGCGCCGGAGGTGAAGGCATGGCGCATGCGGGTCATGCCTACTTTGTCGCGCAGCGGCTGGAACACCGCCACTTCGCCAAGCAAATTGAGCGCTGCCAGATGCAGCGGAATTGACTTGCGATCATCTTCATAATCGGCAGCGCGATAAGCAATCGGCAAAAATAGTTGATAGAGTTTGCGGTTCAGCCATGAGCTGTCGTTCACACGCATTTGCATAGTGCTGGCGAGATTTTCCCAGATGCGGCTGGGAAACAGCAGCGTGCTGGGGGCAATCTCGCGGATATCGGTTTGAACAGTGGCCTGACTCTCAGGGAAATTCACGGTCACGCCGTGGGCCACGTGGCCGGTCACACCGAGACTCTGCTCGGTGATCCACGCCAGCGGGCTGAAGGATACGTAATTGTCGTCGGCAAAAACTGGCGCAACTACGGTGGCATATTTGTTGCCGTAAAGCAGATTGCCGTGGCTAATCATCGCACCTTTAGGCAGGCTGGTGGTGCCGCTGGTGTAGCTTAGGATGGCAAGATCTTCGCGTGAACCGGCAGCGATCATCGTCTCGAATATATCGGGGTGCTGTCTCTCATATTCGCGGCCTAGCGCCTCAATATCTTCAAAGCTGATCAAGGCTGGTTCGTCGTAATTCCAAAGGCCGCGATCATCCCAGTAGATGATCTTGCGCAGCTGCGGGGATACTGCCTTGATTTGAAGCGCCTTATCTACCTGCTCCTGATCGTGGGCGACCATATAGACCGAATCAGAGTTGTCGAACACGTAGCCCAATTCAAGGATGTTGGCGTCAGTGAACATCGAGGTGGCGACGCCGCCCGCGCTCCAGATCGCCAGCTCAGCCCAGTAAAATTCGGGGTCATTTTCGCCGATCAGCGTGATCTTCTCGCCGCGCTGCAAGCCTAATGACAGCAGGCCAAGCGAAAAATGTTTGACGTGTTCATAGCTTTCGCGCCATGTGTATTCCTGCCAGATGCCGAAGCGCTTCTTGCGCATGGCAACTCTGTCGCCTAGCTCACGGACGCGCAGCATAAATTGCTTAGACAGCGTGTCTGTGGAAGAATCTAATTCGCCGATCTCGATAGGTTCAGGCGAGAGATAGATTCTCCCCCGAACAGCTTCTGTCTTTTCCTGCTCAATGGCTGCCATAATGATTGGCCTCCTACCCGCCTATAGATCGCTGAATGCTGGCAATTTCCAACTAAATTTCCTGCCCCAGATAGGCTTTGATCACGTGCTCATCCTGCTTGATTTCGTCCGGCGTACCTTCTGCAATTTTACGCCCGAAATCAATGGCGACGACACGCTGCGAAATATCCATCACCAGCCCCATGTCGTGTTCAATCAGCACGATGGTCATTTTCTGGCGCTCATGAATATCGAGGATGAAGCGCGCCATATCTTCTTTTTCTTCGACATTCATGCCAGCCATCGGCTCATCTAGCAGCAGCAGCGTTGGTTCCAACGCCAGCGCGCGGCCCAGCTCAACCCGCTTTCTGAGGCCATAGCTCAGGTTACCGACGATGGCCTTGCGAATATTTTCCATCTCCAGAAAGTCAACGATTTCCTCAACACGCTGGCGGTTGGCAATTTCTTCGCGCCGCGCGAGGCCATAAAAGATGGCCGAGGTGAAGGCGTTGGCCTTCATGTGAATATGGCGCGCCGCCATCAGGTTGTCTAGCGCGGTCATGTTAGTGTAGAGGGCGATATTCTGAAAAGTGCGGGCGATGCCTAGCTGGGCACGTTTATAAGGTGGCAGCGGGGTAATATCTACGCCGTCCAAACGGATCGCGCCGGTTTGCGGGCGGTAAAAGCCAGTGATGCTGTTAATCAGACTGGTTTTGCCCGCACCATTGGGGCCGATGACAGCGACAATTTCGCCATGCCCCACGGTAAAGCCGACGTTTTGTAAGGCTTTGATGCCGCCAAAGCCGAGAGAGATGTTATCTACATGTAATTTCGCTGCCGAATTGACCATTGAACCCTAAGTCTTCAATAAAAGTGTCTTTACACAAGCGCCCGGAAAAATATATTTAAAAGGCTCACAGGCACCGCGATATTATCTTAAGCCTGATCGCTAGTGTAGCTTAATTCCGCCTCCTGCTGCAAATCATGTTCATGATCTGTTTATCATGGTCGTATTGAGCCTACAGCGCACACACTATAGGCTTGAGCGCTGTGACTAATGATGAAGACTCGGTTATGAGGACGCCTCATGGGGCATCCCCTGCCGTTCATTTCTATGGAAGCGTGAATTTAAGGGTTATCAGGATCGGGGAAGGCGTTGCCGAAAGATCCCGGCTCGATAGTTGGCGTGGGAATATTCGGCGCCTGATAATCTACTGGCAGCGCATCAATATAGGCCTGCGTTTGCAGCGCCAGAAGCGGCACCCAGCCCACCGCACCGCCCACATCAATTTTCACCCACGGGCTGTAAGGGCTGCGCGCCAGTAACACCACATCCTGTCCTTCGCTGAGCGCAGTCATAAACGGGAAAATTTGATCCGGGCCGGCGCGTAAGGGAACGCCACCTATGCCGATGATCTGCGCATGACGGCCTAATTCGCCAAATCGCTGCGGCGGCAAAGGCGTTAGCGTGTAGACCGCGCTCACCTCACCCAGACTGCGTGCTAAAAGATCGCTGAACATCCAACCGCTTTCGCCATTATCGCGGCGCACGTTCAGCCAATCACCCGCCGGATTTCTGCCTAAGACGCTCAACACTTCACCCGCGGGTACCTGCACGATCACGCCAGCATCAGTGTTCGGATTAACCCGCAAATTCACCGCCCCCTGCGTGATCACGTAACCGGGCTGCGGCAGCAAAATGGGGCGATCAAACAGCGCAATTGGCAGATCAATCACCAGCGCCGGATCATAAGGCACGGGTTGGCCGGGCGCGCTCACCGGCACGCTCACATCGCCGGGGGCATGAGCGACAGTGACCTGCTGCCCGACGTTGAAGGCCACTTCCGAGCCATTGGCCAGCGCCGAGGCCACGCCGCTGAGCAGCACAAAGGTGGTGGTTTCTTCATCTGTCTTGACCAGCGCGGTGCCGTTCAAGAACAGCGAAATGGTGTTGACCACGATACGCACGCCGTAGCCCAACTGCGTTTGCAGGATGACCACCGGCGCAGGCGCAGAAAGGCAGGCCGGGTGTTCTGGGCTGGTTTCGACTATAAATGATGTCCACGCGGGAAAATCTGCCGGTGAAACATCGCGCATTTGCACATCGCCAAGTAAAAACGCTGAATACAGCAGCGGATCAACGGGGCGAATGTAGGCGATCCCGGCCTGACTGTTCTCAGGCACAAAGGCGGCGCTGGAAACGGCATCCACTTCTTGAACATCTACCAGCGCGCCTAACGCCGCCAGCGCGCTGCTGACTCCGCCTTGTGGCTCGGCAGCCAGCGGAGATCCGGCGTTACAGACGTAGCCTGCCGGTTTATTGATGCAGGCTTCAGTGGCCGCAACGTACAGGCTCACGATCTGATCGGCGCAGGTGGCGGTGACTAGCGGGGTTTCAGTGGCCGTGGGCAGGGGGGTCATGGTGGGCGGCGGCGACAACACGACCAGCACGCCGGCAGTAGGTACCGGCGTAGGCGCGGTTTGGGCCAGAATTTGAATCCCGGCAGCCAGCAAACTACAAAAGATGGCGACGATTATGAAGTGGGTGCGATGTTTTAGCGATACCAAAAGACTTGACCTGCGCCGCGTATAGGATTATAGAGTTGAGCAAATTCTTCCAAAATCTCGATAACGCTACCTTTGTCCTTTTGGGGTTGAGGCGAAAGGCAGGCCATTTCGGGATGGTTAGCGAGTATCATTGTTCGCTGCCTCTCTGAGCAATCTTTCGCCACAAAAGAAACTGGCAGTCGGTGGCCCCGAATATTCGCGCGGCCATCACGCATTTCGATATATTTGCTCAGATTCACTTTTTCAGATGCGTGCGCGCTCATGATGCTGCCTCGCTACTCGTACGCTGATTATAACAGCGATCTTTCAGCCCATTCATCTCCTGTTACATAAAGGCTGTCGCTTCAAAAATTCCTCGCAGCAAAAGGAGGCAAGCTTTTTCAAGTTTGCCCCCTTTTGCTGCGATTGAAAACGTGAGTGCTAACGATTATTTACCAGTGGTTGGCGTGGGTTGGATGCCGCCACCAGTTGAGGTACCCACCGGCACAGGATCGCCGATGCCAAAATGGAATGCCAGCAGGTACTCACCCAACGTTTGCTGCTGATAGCTGGTCATCAAGAAGTTGACGAAATTCAGACTGCGATCCTCGTCAGGGACGAAATTGTCCAGCGGAAGCATCAGCATGGCGTCATACTGCCAACCGGGCAGCGTGCCGGTGTTAATCGTCACTGAAGAATCAGAGAGGTCTACCGAATCACCCCAGCATAAAGTAGTGCCAGCATCGTCGCAGCTAATATTAGCGCCGTCGGAGTCGGTGATGGCGTTGAAATCTGCGTCTACCATGTAAATCAGCGGGTCTACCCTGCTCTGGCCGCGGGTGATCATATAGACCGACAGCGGAACGCCTGAGCCGACCATTTCAGGGGTAATATTCACTGAGAAAGGATCGCCGGCATTATCGCCCGAAGTAACGCCCATGCCTTCAAGCACGAGTACAACTTCGCCCTGCTGGCCGCCAAAACCGCCGACCACCAGCGAAATATCCTGAAACCCGGTGTCGCTGGTGCTGTGGAACGTCACCTGCGAACTCAAATTTGAGGCATTCACAACCCCGGTGGTGGGCAAATTGGCGGCATAAATACGGGCAACCGCATCATCATCGTTGCATAGGCCGCTGCCATCTTCACCTAGAACTGCTAACACCGGATCAAAACCGTTCAAACCAATGGCAGTTGCGGTGTAGTTAAAACCGGAGCGAATTTGCCCGATGATGATTTCCACGCCATTATCAAATTCAGCGCCTGTATCACAAGTTACGCTTACGCTCTGAGAGGTTTGGGCATAAGCCGCCGCTGGAAGCAGAAGCAAACTGGCGCCAATCAGTCCAAGAATCCGTCGCATGTTTTTCATCCTTTCAATAATGAACTAGTTTGATGCGCTACTTGTACTTTACGTTTGTCGGGGTTTTGACACAAGTGGTTGAGATCGGTTTTTACGATTTTTTTCGAATCGGGCGATGCAGCTATTCACAGTAAAGGAGCCTCTACCTTCATTTCAAACTGTTTCTACGACCCAATCTTCACTTGATAAACCAACTGATTCGATAATTTGAGTACAGAATCGATATACATCTTTAGACGAGAGATTTACTTCAATATAATAGTCATTTTCAAGTTTCCGCGTTCTACGAAACGATGCTGGATCTTTACTAATAAATCGTGGGTAGTCAACAACAAGCGAATCAAAGGAGTCAGGTTCTAAAGCGGCCATGGTATTCAACGTACGTTCAAACACATCACGCCAAGACTGGACTTCAAATTTTTGCCCTAGCATTTGAAGGTACCTTGGCGTTTGACCCGTTACTGAGTTCAAATCTGCAACTGTGTAATTGTTGTTTTCCCCAAAATAAGGCCACAAGTTAATGGTTTCCCCCGCCAAAATCTCTGATCGCCTCTCAATTGCGCTTCTATCCCATGTGTCAGTAGTTAAAAAATATTTATTAAGCTCTAGATGACTTGTTTCAAAGTACGCCCTCTTTCTGGGGTAACTTTGATTTGAAAGTTCTGAGTTATACGCTGTTAAAGTCAGGTTTCCCAATATATTGAGGCATAATTCATGATCAATCTGCCAATCACCACCTAAATGGCTTTGCCACCACTCGGTAATTGATTGTGGCAGCACATGCTCTATAGTAAGGTTTGAAAAAGAAATGGCCTCTTTATGATTATGCCCTAACTCTAGTGTCTCCAATATAATTCGTGTCTTGGTTAATCTATCCCCTGCTCCGTAAAGTCTGCCGTCAATTAATCGCTCCCGAAATTCTTGGTCTTTAGGGTATCCCTTTGTCTGCAATATGGATTTAACACCTTGTACCAAACTAGATGGGTTTTGGAGCAGCGCTTGTTGATAGAGCAGAGGAAATATCTTGTTTAATTGACTTGACGGGATATTGCATATAAATCTCCTGATAACAAAATTCTCAATAACATGAATTATTTCTACAAGCTCATCTCTTGAAATTCTTTGGGATTCATAGTTTTCATACGCATTTAATAGAAATGGGTATACAGTCGTAACCTCAAGTCTTTTCAATCTTTGTAATGAATTCCGTAGGACAGCGTCTTCTTCCGTTTGAGGGTCTATAAATTTTTGATAGTATTTTGAAAATCTATAGATTTCACCAAGTGCTGCTAATGCATCTTGTTCACTCACTCTATCCTTCAGAGTGAAGTAAACATCACTTTGCTTCACCAAAGAGCCATTTTTCATCAGATAATGTCGGATATATTCGGTTAAATTTTCCTCCAGCGCTTCTTGCATAGGATGCCAGTAATTGTTGTAAACAGTCTCCTGATGATCCACATGAACACGCATGAAGAAATAGTTCCGTATTAAATCAGACTGTGTTAACGGTCTCCCTTTCGCGTTCAGGCTCTCAAAAACTAAATGCGGATTGTCATCATAATCCAGAACAATGCTAACAACCGATAAACGGGTAGTAACAGCTTTATATAAATCCGAAATAGAAGTGCCGTTTGTGTTTATTTTGCGTTCAAAATATTGGTAGCAATCGATAATTCTGCCTGTTTCATTACTTAAATCTCCTTTGATCATCGCCATAAAAACAGGTCTGTCTCCCTGAGTTGGCAAAAGCTTATAGTTATCGTCCAGTTTCTTAAACGGATTCAGTAACATTGTCTGCTCTATTTCACTTGCCAACTGATCTTGTCGATTTAAGCGACTAGCTCTATCCCTCAACAACGTCAGGAGAATAAAAATTGTAGTTAATCTTTGCTGCCCATCTATCAAGAGATACTTAGCGACACCTTCGGGAACAGAGGTTGTTGGCATTGTCACAATTGAGCCTATAAAATGATTTTTAGGATCGTCGTTTTCAATCAACCAAGTTAAATCTTCCCATAAAACATTCCATTCCTTCTTATCCCAACTGTATGGCCTCTGAAAAAGCGGTACGACATATTGTTTTGTTCCTTCAATAATCTGTTGAAATTTTGTCTCGGAAGCTTTCATTAATGTATCCCGACTAACACGAAATATTTATTAGCTTAACTTATGACTCAAACAAAAATCAAAAAGACTTAACCTACCCTTGATTCGCCCATCGCGCTCCCCTATACTTCTGCCTGTTGTACTTTTGCCGCAGACAGCGCGCCGTTTTATCACATAAGCCGCGCCGAGGTGAGGGCACGAACCAGTTCCTTGATCATGGTTCATTCGCGAACTAAAGCGACCCTTGCATGCTGCGGGGTCGTTTTTTGTTGTTTCAACGGGGTGCAAACTTTAGCACCTGTCGTTATACAAAATCTTGACGGAAAGGAGGAAAAGCGCTTGGCAATCACACGAGAGCGTAAAGAAGAGCTGGTCTCCGTTTACAGCGAACTTCTGCGTAAAACCGATGGTTTCATCATTGCCGAATATAAAGGCATGACCGTTACGCAGGTCGGTAATTTGCGCAAGAAACTTAGCGAAGTTGGCGGCACATTCAGCATCACCAAGAACACCCTGTTCAAGATTGCGCTGCAAGAAAACGGATGGGTTATCCCTGAAGATTTGCTGTTTGGCCCCAATGGGGTTGTATTTGGCAACGGCAACTTGCCAGCAGTGGCAAAAGCAGTGCAGGGCGTTACCAAAGAACTACCTGAAATTTTCAAGGTAAAGGGCGGCGTTCTGGCCGGCAGCGTATTCAATGCCAAAGAGATTGAAGCCGTTGCAAACCTGCCGACGATGGACGAAATTCGCGCGCAGTTGGCAGGCATTATTGTTGCTCCGGCATCACAGCTTGCAGGCTTGCTGGAATCGGCAACATCGCAGGTGGTCAACGTGCTGCAAGCATACGTGGATAAAGACGGTGCCAGCAGCGAGGCAGCATAAGAACAGTTAAAGGTGAAAGTTAAAAGGAACAGCATTTAACTTTTAACTCAACTCACAAGATCGAAACGCAAGAAATTAACCGAATATCAAGAGCTAACGTGAGGAAACTAAAATGGCCGATCTGAATAAGATTGTCGAAGATTTAAGCGCATTGACCATTCTCGAAGCCAGCGAACTGAAGAAACTGCTGGAAGAGAAGTGGGGCGTTACCGCAGCCTCTGGCGGCGGCATGATGATGATGGCAGCAGGCGCAGCCCCGGCAGCAGCCGCAGCCGCTGAACCGGAAGAAGAACAGACTGAATTCAACGTCATCCTCAAGGACATTGGCCCCAAAAAGATCAACGTGATCAAGGCCGTTCGTCAGGTGACCAACCTCGGGCTGAAGGAAGCCAAGGATCTGGTCGAAGCCGCGCCCCAGACCGTTCTGGAAAGCGTGAGCAAGGACAAGGCCAACGAAGCCAAGCAGGTGATGGAAGCCGAAGGCGCCGTCATCGAAATCAAGTAAGATTTCAACTGGCAAGGCATGAAAAGAGGCGCGATTGCGCCTCTTTTTTGTTTGATGACCTATTTACCAGAAAGCTTTAACGCACTTATTTCTTTTATTACCGTTACAATTATAGTAATCCTACAGGTTCATATTTAACCCGGGTTTCGGATAGATGGACGCTAGCCGCGCTCCCATTAAACGGGAACGGGCGGCTGAGACGCAGCGGACGGGGATCTAGCACAGCCACTTATCCATTTCTGATATTGTTAAAGGGAGGATTGCCGCCAATGTCTTCAAGCCCTTTCACCTTTTCTAAACTTTCCGGCAAACTGGTGTTGATCACATGGTTGAAAACGCCTGACAAGACCGCTGAAGATGACTACCTGAAGCAGTTGGGCGAACTGCTGGATCAAGCAGAACATCCTCTCTATTTCATCTCGGATATTCGCAAGGGGCGAATCATCGGCATGAGCTCAATTCAAAAGTTGAGCGTGTTTACGGCGCATAAAAATTGGGCGGGCAGCACCGCTTTCAGCAAAGACCCGGTTTCGAAAATTCTGCTCAACAGCTTCAAAGCCCTCTCTGCAAAATCCGACTCGCGCAATGAGATGCATACCACGCCAGAAGAGGCGATCGGCTTCATTGAAACACTAGAACCGGGTGTGACCAAAGATATTGATTGGGATACAGTGCTTACGAAGTAAAACGGGTTGACGCAACTATGGCGCTTGTGTTTACAATCTAAACAGCAAGCGTTGCGAGGGAGTCAGCCCATGTTGTACCCGCAGAACAACCACACTCGCCAGATGCACGATCTCTCCGGTTTCTGGCAGATTCACTTTGACGAAGACAATTCAGGCGCGTTTGAGTCCGGATTTGAGGGCGGCGAAATCATTGCTGTGCCTGCAAGCTGGAATGATCAGATCGTTGGGCGCCGCGATTATCTGGGTATTGCGTGGCATCAGACGCAGTTCGCGCTCCCGTGGGGCTGGCGCGGGCAGCGTATCTTCATCCGCTTCAATTCAGTCAATTATCTGGCTGAAGTCTGGTTGAACGGACTCCGGCTTGGCGAACACGAAGGCGGGCATCTTCCGTTTGCATTTGAAATCACCAATCATGTGCGCGATCAGGATAATTTACTGGTGGTGCGCGTAGACGGTGCTCTGTCGGTAGATCGGGTGCCGCCCGGCCAGATCGCCGGCAAAGAAAATATCACCTTCGGGGGCGCTAATTTTCCCGATACCACCTTTGACTTCTTCCCCTTTTGCGGCATTCAGCGCCCGGTGCTGCTCTACTGCATACCGCAGCAGGCGATCACCGATGTCACGGTGGTGACGGAGATCGAGGGTGCGGCGGGGATCGTTAATGTCAAAACGGCGCACACACCGGGCGAGTCTCTCTCCACCCGCTTCACGATTGAAGGGCATGGGGCATTTCAAACGGCGGAAGGCGTGGACGGGGGCGGCATTTTGATCATCCCGAACGCCGCGTTCTGGTCGCCGGGATCGCCGCGACTGTATCAACTCACGGTTGAACTGCTGCGCGAGGGCGTGCCGGTTGACCGCTATACGCTGGACATCGGCATTCGCACCATTAAGGTAGACGGAGATCGCCTGCTGCTCAACGGTGAGCCGATCAAACTGCTTGGGTTTGGCCGGCATGAAGACTTTCCGGTGGTTGGCCGGGGATTGCTGCCCGCACTGATCATCAAAGATTATGGGCTGATGTACTGGATCGGTGCGAACTCATTCCGCACAGCACATTATCCGTATTCCGAACAGATGATGCAGCTGGCCGATCAACTTGGCTTCTTAGTGATTGACGAGACGCCGGCGGTGGGGCTGTTCTTTCAAGAACCGGGGTTGGCGCGGCGCAACGAACTGTGCCAGCAGTACATCCGCGAATTGATTGACCGTGATAAGAATCATCCCTGCGTGATCCTGTGGTCGCTGGCTAATGAGCCACACACCTCCACTCCGGAAGCGCGCCGCGCCTATGACAGCCGCGATTTTGAGGTGATCGCGCATTCCAGCCAGCCTGCTGCCGTGGAAGCCTTCCGCGAACTGGCGGCATTGGCGCGCGCGCTGGATCCGACGCGGCCTATCACGCTGGTGAGTTGGGAGGGCGCAGTTGAAGAATCATGGCAGTTTGTGGATGTGATTTCGTTCAATCGCTACCGCGGGTGGTATCAGCAGTCAGGGCGGATTGATGCCGGCGTGCAGCGCCTTGCGCAGGAAATTGACGCGATCCATACGCGGTTTCCGGGGCCGTTCATCATGTCAGAATTTGGCGCAGACACGATTCCCGGCCACCATGCCGATCCGCCGGAGATGTTCAGCGAAGAATATCAGACAGAATTTCTGAGCAAAACTATCGCCATGCTCAACAGCAAGCCTTTTGTGGCCGGCCAGCATATCTGGAACTTGTGCGACTTCAAAACCTCGCAAGGGGTGATTCGCATGGGCGCGTATAACTATAAAGGGATTTTCACCCGTGACCGCCGCCCTAAGATGGCCGCTTACCGGGTGCGCCAGCTCTGGACGGGCAGGGAAACGGAGGATGAAGGGTGAGGTATGTTTTTGGGGTCAATTTTTGCGTTTTGCGGGCGGCGCTGGTGTCGTTTCTACGGAAAAAAGGCGCATTTGTAAGGACGCGGCATGCCGCGCCCGCCGGGTAAAACACCCTTCCGCTATTCTCCGTATTCATCTCACGTCAAATCTGGCCCGATATCCTTCTCAATCTTTTCGGGCTTGTCGCCTTTGATCAGGCGTTCAGTCACTTCACGGGTGACCGGATCGCCCATCACTTCATCCTGCCCCACCTGCTGCATCATCTCGCCAACTTCACGGCTGTCCCCGCCTTCTAACACCGAAAGCATCTCGTCAGAGGACATACTCGCATAGTCGCGTCCCGGCTTGGACAGTGTCACCCGGCTGATCAGGCGGGTCATCTCAGTGCTGCCGCAGTTCGGGCAGCACAAGCCTTCATCTCTGGCGCGGTCATAATCGCTGTAGTTCTTATAAAATAATGCTGAACGCTGCCCACAGGAATTGCAGCGGTAATCGTAAACTGGCATACTTGTCCTTCGCGCTTCAGGCGCACAACTCTACCCGCATTTTAGGACTCTTTGCTCGAATGCTCAACAACAGCGATCCTACCGGGCAGCCCACTCCCGGCGACGCGCCGGAATCGCCCACTTCTGAAACAGCACCCTCCGCGCCGCAGTCATCCATCACGCCCGAAACCCGCCGCCGCCACCCACTGGAACAGTCGCCGCAGCAGCCAGCGCCGCCTACTAATGGCAGCCCGCAGCAGCCGTCAAAACGGATCAATCTACGCATCCAGACTGTTCGCCCCACGCTAACCTATGTTCTGATCGCCATCAACGTCGCCATATTCATGCTGCGAATGGTGTCGCTGGAAGTGGATCGGACGCTGGTGCTGTGGGGCGCGAATAACCCGACCGCGGTGTTTCAGAATGGCGAATTTTATCGCCTGTTCACCTCGATGTTTTTACATGCCAGCGTCTTCGATTCCAATGGTCAAATTGTAGTCACAAATACAATGCATCTGTTGTTCAACATGCTGGCGCTGTACAGCATCGGCGCTGAAGTTGAGCGATTCTTCGGCCACGCGCGCTTCGCCGTGATCTATATTCTGGGCGGGCTGACCGGATCGGTGTTCAGCGCGATTTTAAGCGATCCACAGGTGCTGTCCATCGGCGCATCAGGCGCGGTATTCGCCGTTCTGGGGGCGGAAATGGTCTTTCTATACCGTCACCGTCTATTGTTCGGAGAGGTAGGCCGGCAGCGACTGCAAAATACGGTGGTGCTGCTAGGCATCAATCTGGTATTTGGCCTGCTGAGCGCGGTCAGTGGCTCAGCCATGCGGATTGACAACTTCGCGCATCTTGGCGGGGCGGTGGGCGGGGCGGTGCTGACGTGGTTCATCGGCCCGTCCTTCAATCTGCGCCGTCATCCAGAATTTCCCAATGAGCTGCAAACGGAAGATATCAATCCGCTGCGCGGGCGCTACGGGACAGTATCACTCTATTTTTGCGCCCTGCTGATCGCTTTGATCGTTGCCCGGCTGGCGCTGAACCGATAACCCACCGCGCGCTATTTCTAATTCTTGCCGCAAAAGCGCCATTTCCTGCGCAATCTTCTTGTTTTCGCGCGCCAATTTAGTGAGCGCCGTAGAAAAATGCAGCAGAATCAGCAGCATGAAGATGATCGCCACCAGAAAAATGGCGGCGGGCGGATAGGTGATCACACCGAGCAATGACGCCAGTTGATCCAGCAGCGGGCGCGACACCGTAAGCGCGATCAATACCACCCCGGTTGCCAGCCACAGCAGCGAGTAATCTTCGCGCAGCTTACCCCGCCGCACCAGTTCAATGATCAGAATCAGCCCGCCCACGCTGGCGATCAGGCCGAAAAGCGTTACACGGTCAATGGTCATCAGGAAGACTCCTAAACGTAGATCTCTCCCAAAATTCCTCTCCCGAACGGCTGTGTCTAAGCCCTGTAGGGCGAGAAATTTCAAAAATAGATTTTGTGCCGCCCTCCTCGACGAAGGGCGTGGCGAGAGTGTACTACTCCCCCAGCAAATACTGCGCGATCAAGTGGGCGGTGTGCTTCAAACCGTCGCGGTGGCTGCGTTCGTAGCCATGCGAAGAATCCACGCCCATGCCGATTAGTGCCACCTGCGCCGCGCCGCCTGCGCCCCAATAGGCTGTGCCATCAGAGCTATAAAACGGATACACATCCGTCTTGAGGCTAATGCCAGCGTCAGCCGCCAGCCGGCGTATTTTCTCGTTCATCTCAAAGCTATAGGGGCCGCCGCTGTCTTTGATGCACAGAGTCACGCTAAATTCATCCGACCACTGACCGTCGCCAATTGCCGCCATATCAACGACTAGTAATTCATCCAGTTCATCCGGCCAGTCGGCGCGGCCACCATGCCCGACTTCCTCATAGTTGCTGATATTGAGCAGCGTATCGTAAGGGATATTCCCGATCAGGCCGCCGTTTTTCAACGCGATTAGCGCCGCATAAATGGCCGCCACGCACAGCTTATCATCCAGATGCCGCGAACGGATGAAACCGGCCTCGCCCAGTTCCACGCGCGGATCGAAGAAGATAAAATCCCCCGGCGCGATGCCCAATGCCACTGTTTCCGTGCCATTTCTGGTACGGGCATCCAGCCGAACTTCAAGCGTATTTTCACCCCGCGGCATGGTCGCCACATCTTTATTCACATGGGTGCTGCCGTTAACCGGCACAATCGTGCCGCGAATACGGGTGTCATCGGCAGTACGCGCCGTCACGCCTTCATATTCCACCGCCGTCCATGGCGAGCCGCCGAGCATGGTGAATTTCAGCCGTCCGCTTGGCTTCACATCTTTAACCATCGCGCCCAGCGTATCCACATGCGCGGTGATGGCGCGGCGCACCTGCGATCCATCCCCCTTCAAGGGCATCATCAGCGCGCCTTTGCGGGTTTCGTAAATCGAAAGCGGCAAATTCAGCGAAGTGAAAGCCTCGCGGCAAAATGCTATCGCCTCGCGGGTGTATCCAGTCGGGCTGGGAGTGTTTAAAAGCTGCGTCAGCATCGGCAGGGTTTGCTCAACGGCGTTTTCCAGCAGGTGATCGTCAAGGGGGGCAGGCATAGCGGCGTCCAATCATGATTAGACAGGCTCAATGCAAATCAGTATAGTTGCGAACCGTCATTTTATGAACCATCCGTATGCATTATTGAGGGTTAATCGCCCCAAATTTCCAGAGCGCCGGAGGTTGAAGCTGCACCCCACGAATGGGGCTGAAGAAGGTCATCATACCCTATTCCCCCTCAGCCATCGTTATGGAGAGGGGGAATAGATGACCGGCTAAACAGGGAGGTTTTAGCCAGAACACTTTAGCGAATGGAGTATGTTCCCGCGGCGTACCCTACCCCGGCTGCACCTGCGTCACCTCGCCAGCCGTTATTTGAACTTCAACAGATGCACCGCCAGTGGAATAACGCACGATAAACGTGCCTTCGGGAAGCTGATATGAGATTCCAGAGCCGCCGCCAAGCAGATTTTCGTCCATGTCGAAAATATCTATGTAGTCATCGCTTGGCTGGCCGTTCGCATCCAGTATTTCAAGCATACCTAATGGCGGAACAGTGACGCTGGTGGTTTCGCCGGCAACAACCGTTACAGGGAAAGAGAGCGGCGGATCAATACGGATTTCGATAGTGTAGTCACCTGCAAGTATCGTCAAAAGCTCGTTGGTATCGTGAATCCAATCGCCGGTCTCAGCAAGGTAGACGGTGAAATTGTAATCGCTGGTCGGCGCGCCGCTTTGATCGAGCAGTTGAAGCGCGCCGTTTCCGGGTAACGGAAAGCTGGTGATTTCGTCGGTGACAACTGTAATCTGCGCGAATATCTCCGGCACAGTGCTGGTTCGCAAGTCATAGGTGCCGGACAAAATTTCAATCTGCCCGACGCCACCCGCCAACCATTCGCCATTTTCCGGGTGATAAAGGCCAAAATCAATATCCTCAATTATCCCACCGTCCCCATCCACCAGTTGAAAGAAGCCAGACCCACCAACGGGAATGCTAAGGATTTCACCTGCGGCAACCTCAACCTGCATGTTGATTTCGGGGTTGGTATTGATCCTCAGGTTATAAGTACCTGCCAGCAGCGACACGGGGAAATTTCCGCCCATCATCCACTCGCCGGTATCGGAGTTATAGACGCCTAAATTAAATTCACTGTTCAATTCGCCAGCTTCGTTCACTAGTTGGATCACGCCAGCATCCAGCGTAATATCGGTCTGCTGGCGCACACTCACAGTTATCGTTTGCGAGATGGGTGGCAGACTGTTGATGACGGCGTCGTAATCGCCAGCGGGAACCTGCGCAATGCCCTCTGATGAATAGGCAACCGGGTTTTGCGTCGCCGGGTCGTAGAGCGTGAAGGTGAAGGCTTCGGAAATATTTCCGGCACTGTCTACCAGCCGCACCATCCCCGCCTCTGGAATCGGGATGTTATAGGTTTCGCCAGCGACTACCGTAACCGGAACTTCCATGATTGGCGCAATATTCACACGGATCAAATATGCTCCCGGCGACAGCTCACCGCTGCCCACCCGCGAGCCAAGGCTGACGTTATCAGCAGTATTGATCACCTCAAAGCCGATGGATGCCGCTGGCTCACCACTGGCGGTGGTGATCTGGATGAGGCCAGTTACCGGCGGCGGCGGGACGGCGGCTTCTTCAAGTGCTTCGCTAAGCTGAACAGCATCGTTGGTTTCGTAATAGGCGCCGCTGGTGACCTGCGCGATACACTGCAACTGGGCGCGCGTATTGGCATCTGCCGCCACGCCGATGGTATTGACAACCACGTTAAAGCCGAGATTGATCAGTTCGCCGGCCACAGCACAGGGATCGCCGCCGCAGCTTTCTTCGCCATCAGACATCAAGACGACAACATTCTGAGTATTGGGCGGCGTGCCAGTAACCGCCAGTTCCAGTGACCGGGCGATGGGGGTGTAACCGATGGCGGGCAGTTCCGAGACCACCTGCGTAAACAGCGCCGGATCAATCGGAGCAAGCGGAATCACCTGCTCAATATCTAAACATGAGGCGGCGGGATCATCCTGCGGCAAACGATGCCCATAAGCCCAGAGGCTGGCGTTAAATTCT
>JACSRP010000089.1 GCA_014879665.1 Anaerolineae bacterium
CTTCGGGATTTTGCCCGTTGACCGATTCGACGCGGAGAAGACCGTAATATTTCTCGTTGTCTTTCGGCGACCGTACCTGCCCGATGACCATATCGCCGGTACGCAGGTTAAAGCGCTTGATCTGGGTTTGGCTGACGTAAATATCTTCAGGTCCGGGCAGATACTTTTCTGCGCGTAAGAAGCCGATGCCGTCATCCACAATTTCAAGGACGCCGCCGCGCAGCTTATAGCCCTGCTTTTCAGCATTTTCGCGCAGCAAAGCCAGCATCAAATCCTGCTTTTTCAAGCGGCTGAAACCGGTAATGTTCGCGTCGCGCGCCAACTGGCGCAGGTCTTCGAGAGTCTGTTTGTCGAGTTGTGCAATATCCATAGCGTTATTTTTCCGAAGTGGATTGAGTGGGCATTAATCGAGTCGTGATCGCCAAACTGTGGCGGGAAGAGTTAATAATGATGAGCGTGATATCAGATGATATGAGAATGGAAAGAGATTACGGCGAAGCTACCGTAGCTGAGGAAAATATATCACAGCTTTTGTAAAAGGTCAAATTACTCTCAGATAAAACATTTTTGCATAGATATTGGCTGCTTATCAGGGGAAAGTTTGGGGCGATCTTCTTAAGAAGATCGCCCCAAAGTCGTGGGGGGGGGTAACAGCTGTTACAGCCCTAGAGACTGCAAATATTCACGATTGCGGCGTGCGCTCTGGCGGGGGGCATCGTCGGCAGCATTCAGCACGTCCTGCTCAACCACGGCCCAACCGTCGTAATGCAGGGCGTCCATTTGCCCGATTAGAGCGGGGAATTGGACATCACCGCGCCCCAATTCACAGAACACGCCGAGCGCTGCCGCTTCAAAATAATCCAGATCACGGTCAATCGCTTCCTGCCGGATGGCCGGATCACAGTCCTTCAGATGCAGATAGCGCACCCGTTCGCCATATTCGCGCACGGCATCCAGCGCATTACCACCGGCAAAATTCCAGTGACCGGTATCCAAACACAGCCCGACCAGATCGTGATCGGCACGTCCCAACAGATTGCGGGTTTCTTCAGCGGTTTCGACCACGCCGGCGCAGTGATGGTGAAAGACTACTTTCAATCCCAATTCACCATAAATTTTACGAGCAACGCGGTTGACGCCAGCCGCAAATACATCCCATTGATCGGAAGATAAGGCAGATTGACCGGCGCGTTTGCCAGCACGTTTTACTAAGTCGGGATTGCTGCCATTATCGGCAGCCAGCACTACGGCTATGGCGCCCTGTGAGGCCAGCAAACGGCCAACTTTGAGCGCGGTGGCCTCGGCTTCATCAATCACCGCTGGATTGACGAAGTTGACCGGCACAAAAGCCGAAAGCAGGCGTAAATTGCGCGAGTCCAGCTCTGCACGCAGCACTTCGGGATCGGTGGGCAGGAAGCCGTAGGGGCCAAGCTCAATGCCGGTGTAGCCGGTATCAACGATTTCATCCAGCACGCGCTGATAGGTATAGGTTTGCGCCAGCCCCTCAAATTCATAGATTCCCCAGGAAACAGGCGCATTGGCAAGGCGGATCGTCATGATGGATACCTTCTAAAAGTGTGAGTCGCGATTCAAATTGATTTACGAACAATACAGTACAGATCATAGTTACTTATCCCTCTACATTCAACTGTTAAAGGGCATTTTGAACCACAGAGATACAGAGGACACGGCGGAAAGAAATTGAACCGCCAAGAGGGGATTTTGTACGAGGGGCGAGCCACCAAGCGGCTCGCCCTGGACTGACGCCGCCCTATTCGCCGGTGGGCAGCCAGATATTTTTGACCTGCGAGGCTTCGCGCAGAAATTCATCGCCCTGCGCGTGCGGGCTATACCAATCAAGCGGTATGCCGTAATTGACCCATGTGCGCTTCATATTGCTGGCGCTGAGGGCTTCCACGTGGGCGCTTCCCGCGGCATCGCCAAAATACCAGACTGAATCAACTTCATCGTGATCCACCAGCGTCTTGATCAGATGATCGCGCCCGCCAGTAACAATATTGATCACGCCTGCCGGAATATCACTGGTTTCCATCACCTGATAAAAGTCGGTGGCGAGCAGCGGATATTTTTCGCCGGGAATGACCACTACTGCGTTGCTGCGGCAAACGGCTGCGCCGACCAGGGAGACCAAGGCTAACAGCGGCATATCGTCGGGGCAGGCGATGCCGATCACGCCGATTGGCTCGTGCGCCGCCAGCGTGAGGCCGCGCAGCGAGGTTTCCTGCACCGTGCCGCCCCACTTATCGGCATAAGCCGCATAGGTGAACAGGCGCGAGATGCTGGCGTCTACTTCGGCTTCGGCCTGCGCCGTTTTCGCGCCGGTGAGCGCGGCAATACGGGCAGCAAATTCATCACGGCGCGCGGCGAGGTTTTCAGCGAGATAGTAGAGAATCTGGGCGCGGTTGTAGGGCGCGCGGTTGGCCCAGGCGGGCTGCGCGTTTTTAGCGGCCTCTACCGCTTCACGAATATCTTTACGGTTGCCATCGCCCACTTCTCCCGCCAGCGTGCCGTTGGCGTTGAGGATGGCGCGGGAATAGTTTCCGTCGGGGCGCGCCTGCTTGCCGTTGATATACATTTTGGCGGTGCGGTCAATTGAAGGCAGGCCGCCATTTTTGAGCTTGCTGCCAGCTTTGCTATGTTCGTTTAGCGCCAGCGGGCGGGCGGGGATAACATCGCCCCATTTTGCTTTGAGGTCAACGGTGGCAGGGCGCGGGCGGTCTTCCCATTTTGGGCGTAAATATTCATACAAGCCTTCTTCGCCACCTTCGCGCCCGAAGCCAGACTCGCGGTATCCGCCAAAGCCGGAAGCGGCATCGAACATATTGGTGCAGTTCACCCACACTGAACCGGCTTTGATTTTGCCGGCGATATCCACTGCTAGATTGACGTTTTCCGTCCAGACGCTGGCAGCCAGCCCGTAGCGGGTGTTATTGGCCAGCGCGACAGCTTCTTTAGGCGTGCGGAAGGACATGGCAACGACCACCGGGCCGAAAATTTCTTCCTGCGCTACGGCCATGGCGGTATTCACATTGGTCAAGAGCGTGGGGCGATACCAGCAGCCTTTTTCAGGTAGGGGCAGGTCTGGTTGGAATAATTCCGCGCCTTCGGCAACGCCGCGCTGCACCCAACTGTCAATGGTTTCGTGCTGCACCGGGTCAATAATTGCGCCGATGTCTATTGATTTATCCAGCGGATCGCCCACGCGCAGGGTCGCCATACGGCGGCGCACTTTGGCGAGGAAACGATCGGCGACGCTTTCCTGCACCAGCAGGCGCGATCCGGCACAACATACCTGCCCCTGATTGAACCAGATGGCATCTACCAGGCCTTCAACGGCGGCATCCTGATCGGCATCGTCAAAGACCAGATAAGGCGATTTGCCGCCTAATTCCAGCGAGAGCTTCTTGCCGGTGCCGGCGGTGGCGCGGCGGATGATCTTGCCGACATTAGTTGAGCCGGTGAAGGCGATTTTGTCGAATCCGGGATTGTTAACTACTGCCACGCCGGCTTCATCGCCGCCGCTGACGATATTGACCACTCCGGGCGGTAGGCCAGCTTCAGCGATGATTTCGCCCAATAAAAGCGCGGTGATGCTGGTGAAAGGCGCGGGTTTGAGGACAACGGTATTGCCAAGCGCGATGGCCGGGGCGATTTTCCATGCCAGCATCAGCAAGGGGAAATTCCATGGGATGATCTGGCCGATCACACCGACAGGCTGATAATCAGCAAGTCGGGTTTCTTGAAGCTGTGCCCAGCCTGCATGATAGTAAAAGTGACGAGCGACCAGCGGCACGTCAATATCGCGGCTCTCGCGGATTGGCTTGCCGTTATCCAGTGATTCCATGACTGAAAGCAACCGGCTGTGCTTCTGCACCTGCCGGGCGATGGCATAGAGATAACGCGCGCGCGCATGGCCGGGCAGCTTGCTCCATGAGTCGAAGGCAATACGGGAGGCTTGATAGGCAGCCTCAACATCATCGGCGGAAGCATCGGCCACGTCGGCCAGCTTATCGCCGGTGGCGGGGGCTTTGCTTTCAAAGTAGGTGCCGCTTTTGGGCTTCACCCATTGATTGCCGATGAACAGGCTCAGCTTGCGATCATGCTCGTCTAACCACGCTTGCGCGGCATTAGCGGCTTCGGGCGCGGGGCCATAACTCATGGTATGGAACACTTCGGCTACACGGCTGGACATGGTAATACTCCTCAATCCGCCTGTACGAGCGATGTCAGGATAGGCGTTGTTTCCAGTTCAACACTGATGGAACCGGGCGAATACTGGTAAAACTGGCATTCAATGCCCATGATCTCGTCTGCCTCATTTTTGATAAAGTGCAAATCGCCGGAAGATTTCTCTTCGATGGGCGAGAGATAGGCCATTTGCCGCGGATCATCAAACCAGATCATCAGCGAGTTATCCGTCGGATCGAAGCGCATCTTTATTTTTTCCATTTTGTTACTCCCTGCTTCGTTTTATCCGTGTGATAGGCTGTAATTAGAAACCCATCTCCATCCGTTCGCCTAGCAACAGCGCAAACTAACCGTTTTTCTCCTGATGAGTAAAATAAGTAAACTTCTTCATAGGATCGGACAATGCCTGCTTGACTTCCTCAATCTGCTCATCCATTACAGGGTGTTGAGCAATAACTTTTCACAGCCAATATGAAATCTTGCAGCGACATGCCAAGACGCGCTGACGCAGGAGCAGCAGGGGGCATTTCAGCCATTCGCTATTCCAACAATACTATTGCGGTTGATTATAACGGAAGATTGGGAAGATAGGGGTGAACCACAGAGAAAGAACGTCCTGTTTTTCTCTGTGGTTCAAAAGATTTCAGGCTTTCAGCGGCTGATCCAGAAAGGCTAACACCACGCGGTTGAACTCTTCGGGGTGTTCCATATTCGGCACGTGGGCGGAATTGGCAAAAATGTACTTCTGCGTGCCGGAGATATTGGCCGCCAGATAATCGCCAATCAGGCGGGTGGCGGTCTCATCTACATCGCCGTAGGTGATCAGTACGGGGCAATGAATTTCTTCAAGGCGGCCTGAACCGGGGGGATCGAGCACGACGGGCTGGCCGCCTTCATCATTGTGCGTGTATGACTGCAAAATCATGGCCTTCACCTTATCGCGCACCGGCTTTGAAACCTGATCGGGAGTGCGATAAAAGCCCTCCACCCACGCATGGGTTTCAGCTTCGGCGGCGGCATCCAAATCGCCAGATTCAGTCAGGCGATCAATCACTTCAAAAGCGTCCCTTTCAAGCTGCGGCATGTCGTCCCACTCAATGCCGGGGATATCGCCGCTGATGCCGCCCCCTACTGTGACCAAAGCCCACACGCGATCTGGCGATTCGACGGTGGTATCGGCAGAAATTTGGCCGCCGCGCGAACAGCCGATCAATGCGGCTTTCTGGATGCCTAGATGATCCATGATGGCGCG
>JACSRP010000202.1 GCA_014879665.1 Anaerolineae bacterium
GCCTTCAAGCCTCAAAGGGCGCGCGCGCGGCATTCAAACGGTGGTGCATACCGTTGGCAGCATGACCGCTGATCCCTCACGCGGGCTGACCTATCATTGGCTCAATTTCGTTTCCGCGCGTAACGTTGCCAATATGTGCGTTTCCGGCGGCGTTCCGCACATGGTGCTGATGAGCAGTTCCCGCGCCCCATGGATTCCAAACGAATATCTCAGGGCAAAATATGAGGCTGAAGAATACCTGATCCGCATCGGCCTAAAAGCCACCATCATCCGCGCGCCCATCGCCTATCTACGCGGCGAACCACGCAAGCCGCTGTATCGTCTGGCCTCGCTCTTTGGAAATATTCCGCCGTTTTCGTGGCTTGGGCTGCGCCGCATGGCACCGCTGCCCGTAGACGTCATCGCGCGCGGCGTCGCCCGCATCACCTTAAACCCGCGCCAAACGAAGCCTATTTACGCCGCATCAGATTTACGAGCGCACAACACAGGCCGCGAAATCCGCAAAGGCATCTCGCTTACAGCCCCCGATATGCTCGATCCAACACACCCTGTCGAACCCATTGAACTGCTTGGCGATGAAATCCCCTTTGGTTGGACGCCGCCAGGCAGCAGTTGAGGCAAGTTAAAGATCGAACGAATCTCCGGACGTGTCTTTCAACATCAAATCCGCGCCATAGGCAGTGTATCCGCCCGCCGTCTCCGCTACCGGCAGATCAACGTATAGTCCGCCAGCAGCGTCACCTTCGTTCTCATTCTGCATCACCCGCACCGCCAACCGAACACTGGTATAGCCGCCGGGCGTCACTTCAAAATGCTGCTGAACCGGGCGGTTTTCAATGCTCAAATCCGCCGCCTGTTCTGCTTCAGGATCAGCATGCAAGCTTATAAGCTGCACCGTCACATGCAAAGGCAGCATCACAATATCATCATCATCCGCCGCCTCAAAACCCACGATCACCGCTGCGGGAACGGTGGCCGCCATCGGGCTTGGGGCAGCCAGCACGACCCGTCGCTTCACAAAACGGGCTTCAATTTCGCGCGGGGCGCTCTCTTCACGTTCGTTAGGCGGAGTCATCAAATCATATTCCAGCAGTTCGGCCACCGCCAGCCTGCCGTTATCCGTCAAGCGATAAACCTGATCCCCATCCATAGACATCAAATTGCGCGTCACCAAACGGCGAATCGCCTTGCCAAACCCGCGATCAGAGAGGTCTGCGCCCGCCGTAATATCATCGGCATGCACCGAGGCCGCGCCGTTCGCCCCGAAATAGCGCAGAATTTCTACTGCTTCCGGCGGTAATGCCCGTATCGAAACTGGCAGTTCCATAAGCTGCTGCTCCTTCACAGGGTGACGATGCGCGCCTTGCCTGCCCGCGCGCCAATCGCATGCCGCGTATCCACGATGAGCTTACTATGTTCAACCACATGCTGCCAATTAAAATCGCTGTGATCGGTGATGATCACCACGCAGTCTGCCGTCTCTAGCAGCGCGTCGCTGTAAGCGGTGCTGGTCATATGCTGCCCATGCTCAATCTGAAGCTGTGCCACATACGGATCGTGATACACCACATCCGCGCCCCGGCTTTGCAGCAAACTAATCACATCCAGCGCCGGGCTTTCGCGCACATCATCAATATCCCGCTTATAGGCCGCGCCTAGTACCACCACCCGCGATCCGCGAATCGGCTTGCAGTCGTCGTTGAGCGCCGCAGCCACCTTCTCCACCACATAAAGCGGCATATTCGCGTTAATTTCGCTGGCAAGCTCAATGAACCGCGCCGTGTAATTCAGCGTTTTTAACTTCCAGCTCAAATAATGTGGGTCAATCGGGATGCAGTGGCCGCCTAAGCCCGGCCCCGGATAGAACGGCATGAAGCCAAACGGCTTGGTAGCCGCCGCCTGAATCACTTCCCAAACGTCAATGCCCAGCTTGTTGCACATCAACGCCATCTCGTTCACCAGCCCGATATTCACCGCCCGAAAAGTGTTTTCTAGCAGCTTCACCATCTCGGCAGCCGTCGGGTTGGAGACCGGTATCACCGTCTCAATCGCGGCGGAATAAAGCGCAACCACCACTTCCGAACACGCCGGCGTCACCCCGCCCACAACCTTCGGCGTGTTGCGAACACCATACTTTTTATTGCCGGGGTCAATCCGCTCCGGCGAAAACGCGACGAAGATATTCTCGCCTGGTTCAAAACTAAGGTCGCGCAGCTTCGGCACGATAATTTCATCGGTGGTGCCGGGGTATGTCGTGCTTTCTAAAACCACCAGCATGCCGTCATGGCAAATTTCCGCCACCGAATTGATCGCCTGTATCACATACGACATGTCCGGGTCTTTGGTCTTACGCAGCGGCGTCGGCACGCAAATACTGATCGTATCCACACTGGCAAGGTCAGCATAGTCCGTTGTTGCTCGCAGTTTGCCAGCAGCGACCAGCCTTTGCACCTGCTCCGTCGAAATATCTGGAATATAGCTGATGCCATGGTTGATCGAAGCCACCTTATCAAGGCTAACATCCAGCCCGATCACCCGGAAGCCGTTTTCAGCAAATTCAACCGCCAACGGCAGCCCCACGTAACCAAGTCCAATGACCCCGATGATCGCTTCGCGGCTTGCCAATTTATCCAGCAGTGATTGCTTGTATGAAACAGACATAGGCGCTGTACTTTCCTTGGATAACCCCGGTTTTAGGTGCGGCTTTGCCCCTCACCCAAAACTTAAGATTTAGATAACAAATCGCAATCATTATATGCCCCGCCTACCGCTGGTTCAAGTAGAGGCCGCCTGCATGTTGCCCATGAATAACAATGATGTTCCCCGCTGCTTCCGGCTGTTAAATCAACAACGCGCAGGCGAAAACCTGCGCGTTATTGTGGGGGGAGTAGGAAGATATCGAAAGTGAGGTTATGTGTTCGGGTTGCTGGAAGGAGCAGTCTGCGCGCCTTCAGGCATCGGAATTAGCATGTCAAACCCGAACGGTATGTTCGAGCCGTCAAAACTGAACCCGCTGAAAGGCATCATGCCCATCGCGGAAGCCATCTCTATCTCACCGAGCGTCACCTCAAGTTGCAGAGTCTCATCGCCGCGCAGCACCTCCAGCGTGATCACATCGCCCGCTTCGTAAGCCGCGATCCGGTTGCGCAGTGTCCATTCTTCGTTCACCGGCTCGCCATTCACCGCGGTGATCACATCGCCCGCCTCAAGCCCTGCTTCAGCCGCGGGCAAGTCTGCCATCACTTCCATCACCAGCGCGCCTTCTGTCACAGCCACATCGTTTTCAGCGGCAGTGTCCTCATCCAGCGGCAGGAACGAGAGTCCAAGCCGCCCGCCCTGCGAGTCAAAGCGTCCCTGGAACATATCCCGAAGTCCCTGTCGACCCCCGAACTGGAACATCTGCGGCATCCGCTCGAACGAGAACAGGTCTTGTATCGCAATTTCAACATCCTGTGATTCGCCGTCGCGCTCAATCGTCAAAGTTACGGTGTCTGCCTCAAGCAGCGTGCCGAATAGTTCACGCAGCCCTTCCCGATTAAGCGTCTCACCATTGACAGCCGTGATCACGTCGCCAGCGCGCAGCCCCGCTTCGTACAGCGGCGAGTCATCAGCGATTTCGCTCACCGTCCACTGGTCAGTCTCCGAATCATAGGCAAAATTCGAGCCGCCCAATCGCTCAATCGCGCCTTCCAACCGGCCGCCGTGCATTCCATGGCCGCTGCCGGGACGCACTGTAACCGTCACCATCTCCGGAATTTCTGTGAGTGTGGCTTCTAAAGTTTGTTCTTCGCCGTCACGCTGCACCGTGATCGAAACCGCATCTCCCGCCGCCAGCGCCGCAATAGCGTCCGCCGCTTCAGTCGAGGTAGTCACATCGGTATCGCCAACGCGAACCAGAATATCGCCAGTTTCAATGCCAGCAGCTTCAGCCGGAGAGCCTTCACCAACGGCGACCACTTCAACCCCGTTATTCCCATCTGCCAGACGAACGCCTAGAAATGGGCGCGCCGCCTGCGTCTCCACCAGAGTATCCGGGCTGTCCTGCGCCATGAGAACAACACCAGAAGCCGTCATCGAAAATGCCAGCGCCGCCGCAGCTGCCGCTCGCATCAACTGCCTACGTTGCCATGCCATCATTTACATCCTCTCACTAAACCTGCATTCTAAAATTCCAGAACGCATACGCTAATTCACACGCTCATATACGCAAGATAGCGAGCAAACGTAAAAGGCTTACAAAGGATTTGTAAACTTGCTGTAAATTAATCCACCTAACCTGAGTTTCGGCTAGGCATTTAAGTGGGCAAAATTGCCGGGCAGCCCCTTACCCGCCGCGCCGTAGGGACAAGGCATGCCTTTGCCCGTGTCCTCCCCTCAGCGTTCAACGGGAGAGGGCACGACCGTGAGGGCGGGATGCAGCTTTAGCCCTATGGCTTCTGCTTCCGGTGTGCTGAAATTTGATGCGATAGCCCTGTCACTCTCCGCCGCGCCCCTTCAGCCGTTTTGCCAGATACCCGCCCAGCAGGCTGCTCATCCAAATGTCGCCCACACTTTCATTCTCAGGCTTAGCCGGTGCATCACCCCAATCGGCGCGGCGGCGCTGGCTCAACCACACCGCATAAGCATCGCGAGAGGCGATCAACGCTTCTTCCAACGCCGCGTGGTCATTCGCCGCAATCGCGCCGCGCAGCGCATTAAGGGTATGGATCGTCATGTCCAGCTGGCGCACGGTTGCCTCGCGATTGTTCAGCAGCAAATCACGCATATCATCCGGATGCGAGTCCGCCAGATGATGGGTCAGCCGCCCAAAATTAGGGTTGCCCGCCCGCCGCGCATCATTCCAGCCATCCGCCGCCTGTAACCCATAGAACGCTGCCACGCCTAATACCGCCGGAAGCCCCTCCATCGCCGCAATCCAGCCATCATGCTCATGCGGATCGGCAAAACGCGCCGTCGTCCCGATAATTTCTGAAAAGTCCGACGCCAGTTCCACCGCTTCTTTGACCGCATCTGGTGCTGGCATCAGCAGCATCGCCCCCTTATCAAAAAGGTCCTCAGCAGCATGATCCAGATCATCAAGGCCATCAAACAGATATTCCGGGTTTAATATCGCGGTCAAAGCCACCATATGCGCGCCTGGCTTCATGAACTGTTTGCTCCACCCCATCGAAGGCAGCGCCAGCGGCGAAAAATCGAGGATCACCGCCCCCTCTTTAATCACCCCGCCGATCTGCCGGTAGCCCTCGCGCACATCGGCATACGGCAGCGCCATCACCACGATCTCTTTCTCAGCCGCAGCTTCCGCCGGCGAACCGGCAGTCGTATCAAGCGCGCCGCGTTTTTGAGCAGCAGCCGCACTTTCGCCGGACGAATCATAGCCGGTGATGATAAATTCCTGTCGCGGGTTCGATTTCGTGGC
>JACSRP010000044.1 GCA_014879665.1 Anaerolineae bacterium
CCCAGGCCGTACAAACCGCCAATGCGCTAGGCTTCAGCGGTGATGCCAACGCGATGATGACCCAGGCCGCAGGCACCCTTGCCGCGATGGGTGGCAGCCCCGGCACTCTCAGCACCGACGCAGGCGCGCCTTTGCAAGCGGCCATGTACACCAATCGCGGGGCGCTGGCCTTTGATGCCAATGTCGCAGGCAATATCGCCGGGGGTTCAGGTGATCTGTGGACATTTGAAGGCAGCGCAGGGCAAACGGTGATCATTGAAATGAACGAGGATAAAGACAGCGGCCTTGACCCGCTGGTGCTGCTCTTTGGACCGGATAATTTGCTGATCACCTCCGATGACGATGGCGGCGACACTGGCTTCAACTCGCGGCTGGAATTTGAACTGCCAGCCAATGGCACCTACTCGCTGGTTGCTACGTCGTTCGATTCCAACGGCGGCGCGTATACACTGATCATCCGGCAGGGTTAGTTGACTAGATTGTTTCTCAGTTGAAAAAAAGAGGATATAGCCTTCGCTATATCCTCTTTTTTCAGAAGCGGCGCGGCTCCTCCCGATTATGCGCGGAAGGATGGGGATCTTCCGCTAGTCGTCATCCCCGTCATCTTCATCGTCGTCGTCATTCTGGTCATCATGCTGGTCATCGTCATGATCGTCAGTGTGATCACTATCGTCATTCAGATCGTCAGTGTGATCGTCATAACCGTCGTCAAAATTGCTTAATTCAATGGCAAGCACCACGCCGGTCTGCGCGTCAATGTACATTTTCTGACCGTCGGTCGTGTGTATCTCCCAGATCAGCAGGCCGTTGACATCCCGATCTAGTTCAATTTCGCGGATGATCGCATTCGGCAGCAGGCTGCTCATGATCGCAACGGCGCTGGCCGCGGGCATCGGCGCGCCGACCACCCGACCACCCGCCAGCAGATTATCTTCATCATCTACTTCGCGCGCGGTGAGCACGCCTTCGGCAAAGTACAAGTCTAACTCAAGCGGCATGCCGGGCGTGAGCGCAGTGCGGATATTTGCGCCAATGATGCTGATCGGCAGACCCGAAACCACGATAGTTTGATCATTTACCGACTCCAGTATGCCCACCAGTTCAAATTCGCGGGCAAACTGCGGCTGCCCAACCGCAGGCGGAACGGCCGTTGGCAGCGGTGTACCGATAGGGGCGACTGTAGGGGGCAGCGCGGTCAGAAAGGCAATATTCGGGGTCGGGGTTGCGCTCGATACAGCGCCATTAAACAATTCCACCGAATACGCCTGCCACTGATTCGGCCCAATCAGCGCGGCATAAACCCGCATTCGCTGGCCGACACCAGCACCCGGCGGCATCTGCACGCCAGTGATATTCACTATCTGGTTATTCAGCGTTAGCGTGGCTGCATCGAGCGCAGAAATTATGCCGCGCAGCTCTACCGTTGTGATGGGCGCAGCAATCGTTGGCAGCAGCGCAGGCAGCGGCGTGGCGGTCTGTGCCAGAAGCGGCTGCGCTGCTGCGACGAGCGCCGAGGCGGTCACAGCGGCCAGCACTACCTTTTTTGCCCATACCTGACGATTTGACATGTTCTATTCCTCCAAATCAGGGAGCGGCCTTTAACAGCCGATCCACATTCGCATACTGCTTCAGTCTTTGAAGGTGTCGAAAAGTTGCGGTGAGTTTTTTATACAGGCTTTAGTGATCCTCTGAATCGCCGTCTGAATCATTGCGCTCGCCATCGTCGTCCGGGCTGTCGTCATCTGCGCCGTCGTCATCAAACTGTGTCGCCGGCAGCGCCACGGTTGGCGGCAGTAGGGTTGGAAATGGCGTGCTGCTGGACGCCGGGACTGGCGTGGGCGTAGGGCTGGCAGTGGGTGCAGCGGTGAAGGTTGCGGAAGGGCTGGCGGTATAGGTATTGGTCGGCGTCATCGTTGTGGGCAGCGGCTCAATCAGATCGGGTTGTTGCTGCGGGCGATTCAAAGCGAGCCACGCCCCGCCTAGCAAGCCAAGCAGCAGCACCGCGGCCAGCAGCAAACGGCCAATGCCCGGCTTCCGCCTGCGATTCAGCCGCTGCCGCGCAAGCTGTGGCCCGATGCGCCCCCATACCAACGCCTGATCAGCGCTAATTTCAGCACGTTCAGCCAGCAAATGCCGCGTTTGCGCGCCGGCTTCCAGCAGCGGACGCAGCCGTTCGGCATCGTCAGGATACAGGCGCAGGCAGACTTCAAGGCTTTGCCCCGCGGCCATGCGTTCGATGCAGTCGTTTAGAATATCGTGGAAATCGCGGGTGCTCATCGCCCTACTCCCCCATGCCCTGATCCAGCCGCTCCCGCAAAGTAGAGACGGCCCGGAATTGCAGCGATTTCACGGCGCTGACGCTCTTATCCATCAGATCGGCAGTTTCTTCGAGATTCAGCCCCTGCCCGAAACGCAGCAATAATACTTCCTGCTGATCTACCGGCAGCGCCCCCAGCGCCCGCCGCACACGATCTGCACGCGCCGCGCTCATGAAACGCGCTTCGGGGCCACTTTCATGTTCGGCGGGCACCCATTCTTCCAGCGTTTGGGTTGAAAACTGCCGCTTTTTGCCATAATGATCGTACAGTTTGTTGCGCGCCACGCGGAATAACCATGCCCGCAGGCTGGTCGTTGGCGCTTTACGGCGCTGCAAGGCCGAAAAGAAATCTATGAATACATCGGCGGCCAGATCGCGCGCATCTTCACGATCTGCAATCCGCAGGCGAATGAATTGGTATAGGGGCGGGAAATACTGTTCGTAAATGGCGCGCAGCGCGGCCTGATCGCCAAACTGGGCTTTCGCAAGCAGATCGGATTCATAGGGAATATCGGGCAGAACAATCAGGATCATAGAGCGCGATGAAACTTCCACAATAGACAGCGCACCGGCATATTAGCATATCTATGCCCTTTCAGTCTGGAAACCGTGTGAAAAGTTGCGATCCATTTTGAAATTAGCGGATGGACCAGTGTTTGGAAGCGGCCCCACCTTGCAGCATAATCTGGAGTGATTGCTAGAATGCAGCAGGGATGCCATAGATGACTACACAAATCACCGGCGTTTATAACATCTTAGCTACGCCGTTCACGCCCGATGGCGCTATTGACGAGGCGAGTTTGCGCCGTCTGGTGAATTTTCAACTAAATATCAAGGCTTACGGGCTAACCATCCTCGGGGTGCTGGGCGAATCTGCTAAGATGGGCGTGAGCGAGCGGCGCCGCGTGATGGAACTGGTGGTAGAAGCAGTAAATGAGCGCGCTCCGGTGATCGTTGGCGTCAGCCACCCGGATGCGGCGACGGTGATTGCGCTTAGCAAAGCGGCGTTTGAGGCCGGATGCGCGGGGGTGATGATTGCCCCGCCGCGCATTGAAGCGCCAACTGACGAGCAAATATACGGCTTATATGCTGATTATGCCGCCGGTTTTGATGGCACGATCATCGTGCAAGATTTCCCGCCGGTGAATGGCGTGATCATGTCGCCGGAAGTGCTGGCGCGCATTGCCGAGAATATCCCTAACGCGCGCTATCTCAAGCTGGAAGACCCGCCGCTGATGCAGAAGATCGGCGCAATCTGCGAGCGTACCGATAAATTCGCCATTTTTGGCGGTCTAGGCGGTATGTTCTTCCTCGAAGAACTGGAGCGCGGCGCGGCGGGAACCATGACCGGATTCGCTTTCACTGAAATTCTAGTCGCCGTCTACGAGGCTTATCGCAAAGGCGATCTTGCCGCAGCCACCCGCATTTTTGATCACTATTTGCCGCTAATCCGTTTCGAAAACCAGCCGATTATTAATTTATCCATTCGAAAGGCGCTGCTGCAGCGGCGCGGCGCGATTTCACACGCGAATTTACGCACGCCGTTTGCGCCGATAGACGACGGCACACAGCAGGAGATAGATCGTGTGCTGGCGCGGGTGGGCATCAGCGATCCGACACAGAAGATTGCGTTTGATACAGCAGCGATCTGATTTGTAGAAACTCACCCCTAATCCCCTAGAGCGGGGGGCGATCAGGCTGTATCTTTACGACGCGGCGCAGCAGGCAGAGATTAAAACATTATCAGCTATAGGAGACATCAGCAATGGATTTAGGGCTAAAAGATAGGGTGTATATGGTCAGCGCCAGTAGTCAGGGGCTGGGCTATGGTATCGCGCGGGCGCTGGCCGGTGACGGCGCGAAAGTGTCTATGTGCAGCCGTGATGCCGATAAAATTGCCGCCGCCGCCGCTAAAATTGCCAGCGAAACCGGCGTGCAAACGCTGGCCGTCGCCTGTGACGTGCGCGATCCAGCCTCGATTCAGACATGGGTAGATCAAACCGTGAGCGCCTTTGGGGGCATTGACGGCCTGCTGGTGAATGCGGGCGGCCCTCCTGCCGGAAACTTCAAGCAGCTGACCGATGAGCAGTGGCAGTCGGCTTTTGAATTGACGCTGATGAGCAGCATCCGCATGATCCGCGCGGCGCTGCCGCACATGAGCGCGGGCGGCGCTATCCTGACCATCACCTCGTCATCGGTGAAAGAGCCGATTGAGCGGTTGGGACTTTCGACGGTGATGCGCTCCGGAGTGGCGGCGCTGGTCAAAACACTGGCTGATGAACTCGCTGCGGATGGCATTCGCGTGAACAACTTGATCCCCGGACGGATTGATACCGAGCGGGTGGCGCAGTTAGATCAGGGAACTGCCGGGCGTTTGGGCATTTCGGTTGAGGAAGTTCGCAAGCAGTCTCTGAATAAAATCCCGTTGAAGCGGCTAGGGACTATCGAAGAATTTGGGGCCGCCGGGGCATTTTTGCTCTCGCCAGCGGCATCGTATATTTCAGGCGATAGTCTGCGCGTGGATGGCGGCGCAATTCGCTCGATTTGAGGGGATAAACAGCAGCCCTGTTTGCAACCGAAAACTTGCCCGCGCCGCCGTAGACGCCGAAATCTACGGCTAGAGACGGCATCCTAAAGGACGCCTTAGGGCGGGCAAGCCAGCGCAAATACTTGCTTAATTTCTTTCGGTTTCTTTATCCGCTTCGGCGGCTAATTCAGCCTTCTCTTTTGCTGCCGCTTCAGCATCGGCAAACTCATCAATCCACGTCTCTTTCACATACGGGTATCCGGCTTGATGGGCGGCGCTAGCTAATACCTGCGATCCTGTTGGCGAAGTGAAGAAATAGATCACCGTCAGCGCTAACAACTTCACCGTCAGCAGTGGGTCAGCGTAGAAAATGGCGGCGGCGATCACCATCAACCCCAACCCGGTCACGCTGGCTTTGGTGGCTGCATGGATTCGCAGGTAGATGTCGCCAAAACGCAGCATCCCGATTGAGGCCAGCAAACGAACGATAGTTCCCATCAGCAGCAGGCCGCCAACGATAATTTCAAGTAAGGTCATGGCCTCAATCCGTCGTTTCTGCGCGAAATTTACCGCG
>JACSRP010000172.1 GCA_014879665.1 Anaerolineae bacterium
CGAAACCATAAGCCCCTGCCCCACATAGATCACGCCATCTGGAAGTCCATTTAACGACTGAACTTCCACCCCCGTCATGCCGTACAGCGCGCCAATGCTGTCAAGGCTTTCGCCCGGCTGCACCACATGAACCAGCGACGTGCCGTCTACGGGAACGCCCGCCGTCGGTACCAGCAGCCTCTGGCCAATATCAATACTTCCCGGATCGGTCAAGCCGTTTAGCCGAACCAGATCATCTACCGTAACGCCGTAGGTCTGTGCGATACGATAAAGATTCTCTCCGCGTTGTACAACATGCAGCGTGACCGTTGGCTGCGTATTTTGCGCGTGAATGACCACTGGCAAAAGCAGCATAGCCACACACAGAATGCGAATAATCCGATTTCTCATATTGAGGGGTCTTCAAAAACGAGCTGATCGCCCACCTGTACCCGATCCAGAATCTCTGGCAGCGCCTCAATAAAATCACGCGCAGGGGATTGCGGCGCATAGTAGGGTCGCCATGGTTTCGCTAACGCCTTATCCACCACCTGCCCCGAAGAATCGAGCCAGATCACGCCAATCGTGAAGAAGACGAAAAACATATGAATCGAAGTTTGTGAGCGGCTTTCATGCTTGTTTATGAACCACAAGCCGCGATCAGGCGGCAGTTTACGCGAAAATTGCAGTCCCTTTAAATGACACCAGAAGGAACTGCAAACTTTCGCGTGTGCGAGGACGATTTCGTTGTTAGATGCGTTGCGTACTACCCGCCAACTACTCATTTGTCATTACGGAATGATCAATGTCTGCCCGATATAGATACGATTAGAATTCACGATGCCGTTGGCGCTGATGATGTTCGCTAACGGAACATTGAACCTGAGAGAAATATTGTACAGGTTGTCGCCCGGTTGAACAGTGTATGTCCGCACCTCTTGGGCAGTCACGCCGTCAATCGTCGGGATAACGACGGCTGTCGGTACTGCTTGCGCCGTATTGACCGGAACCAGCAGCCGCTGCCCCGCGAATATCAGATTTGGATTGGAGATATTGTTCAGCGTCGCCAGATGGTTCACCGTCGTATTATGGCGTACTGCAATCCAGAACAGGGTATCTCCCGGGCGCACAACATAAGTCGTCGTATTGACCTGCGGCGGCTGCGGTGGGGCAACCGTAGGCGCAGGCGCAGCTGTAGTTGAGGTGATCACAACTGCGGTAGGCGGCGCGCCCGTTGGCTGCGGCGGTGGGGTGAACGGCAGCCCGACCGGCACTACAAGTTGCTGACCCACAAAGATTAACCCGTTCGGGCCAAGGCCGTTGGCGCTAATGATGGCATCTACAGAGCTGTTAAACGCCGCGGCAATTGCCGCGACGGTATCGCCACTCTGCACCGTATACACATAGCGACCGGGGAATAACGTGTTATCAATCGTCGGCATCGGGCTAGGCGTAAAAGTCTGCGTCGGGACCGGGGTGTCCGAGGGAATCGGCGTCTCTGAAGGGATCACCGTTGCCACCAGCGTAGGCGTATTGGATGGAGCAGCCGCGGTAGTTGCCGGTACGCTGCTAGGCTGTTGTGTTGTAGCGATAGGTGCGGTGCCGCCACCCGTCGAAAGCTGTGCGTCGTCAATATAAATGACGTTATTCTTCACAGGGTCTTGCGGCTGCGCGCGTACAAATACCGTCAGGCTGCTACCTGTCGGCGCGGCGCTAACCGTATACTGCACCCAGCTGTCATACTGTGGCGTGCCTGACGGTGACCAGATGATATTGGCGCTTTGCCCATCAGTGCCGCCGGTGGGGTCAATCCCCACTTGCACCGTCACGTTACCGGGCGTCTCGCTGGCATTCACGTTATCAAAACTGGTTGACCATGTATAGACGAAAGCCGAAAACTGATAGCTGTTCCCCGGCGTAACCCCCACCACCTGCTGGTAAACGCCGCCCGTAAAGGTGGCGAAGAAAGTGAATACCTGCTGGGCATCGCTGCCACCATGAATACGGGGAACCCCGAGGCTGTTAGCGGTATCCGAAGCGGATAAGTATTCCGGCTGAATATTTTGCGAAAATGAATCGCCCGGTTGTGAAGGCACGTGCCATGGCTGCCATCCTTGCGCAACCATACGTACAGGTTCTCCAGCGGCGCTATTAAACGGCGGTTCAAAGCCGGGATTCACCAGTAAGTTGCTGCCCTGCCCCGCCGCCAGTGTCGCACCGGCGATGATCACTACCGCCAGCCCAAGCAAAACTCCGAGCCGCGCCGCGCGTTTCATCTTCATACCCATCCCCCATCGGTGCCGACCAAAAATACTGTGTTGTTAAGCAAAAGTCATACGTTTATGCGAAAAGAATAATCTACTCGCGTTTGATACGCAACCACGTTAATCTCACCATATCTAAACTTGAAGCTAACTTTAGAGGAATGACCCGATGGCACGGCCCATAATAGGTGTATGTACTATCGAACTCAGCCTTGATGGAGTCCATTCACTAAAAGAGAAGCGCTCCATCCTGCAATCGCTCATTCGCCGCATGCGAAGCGAGTTCAATGCTTCCGTGGCTGAAGTAGATGATCTGGACTTGTGGAACTCAGCGGTAATTGCCGCCGCCGTGGTCAGCAGCGATTCGCGGCACGCAAACAGCATGCTTTCCAAAATTGCCGATTGGGTAGAGGTGCAAGGCCGTGACGTAGAAGTGATCGATCAGACCATCGAGATTTTCTAAGGCCGCTTATTCGCGCTATAATTTTTGGCGTTTTGTCTACAGCCTCGGAAATTCAATCCGCAATGCTGCACAAGCACTTAATCACAAGGGAGGCGTATCAGTGAATTTACACGAGTATCAAACGAAGCGCCGCTTCGCGCAATATAACATCCCGGTTGCCAGCGGCAAAACCGCGACAACCCCTGAAGAAGCTCGCATCATTGCTGAAGAACTCACCGGCGCAGTCGTCGTCAAAGCGCAGGTGCTGGTGGGCGGGCGCGGCAAAGCTGGCGGCATTAAGCTGGCGAAATCGCCGCAAGAAGCCTACGATGCCACCGATAAAATTCTAGGCATGGATATTAAAGGGCATACCGTCGGTATCGTCCTGATCGACCCCGCATCGTCCATTAGCAGCGAAATTTATCTGGGCATTACCAATGACCGCGCAGCAGGTAAGCCCTTGATCATGGCGTCCTCTGAAGGCGGCGTTGAAATCGAGGAGGTTGCCAGAGTCAACCCTTCAGCCATCGTGCGCGAATGGATCAGCCCATCGCTAGGGCTGCGTGAATATCAAGCGCGCAATATTGCCAGTGGCATCAATCTGCCCCGCGAACACTGGGCGGCGTTCACTAAAATCGCGCGCAATTTATACCGCTGCTACGTTGAATCTGATGCCGTACTCGCAGAGATCAACCCGCTGGTCATCACCGGCGAAAATGTGCTGTTTGCGCTAGACGGCAAAATGGTGATTGACGACAATGCGCTCTATCGCCAGTCTGAATTGGCCGCACAGCGTGATACCTCAGCCGAGCCGCTGGTTGAAACACAGGCGCGCGAAGCCGGCCTCACCTACGTCAAACTGAACGGGCAAATTGGCTGCATGGTCAACGGCGCCGGTCTGGCCATGACCACTATGGACATGATCAAGCTCTACGGCGGCGGCGACATTTTCCCCGCCAATTTCCTCGACATCGGCGGCGGCGCGCAAGCAGATCGCGTTGCAGCAGCCCTACGCATCATCCTCTCCGACCCGGATGTGAAAGCCGTGCTGTTCAATATTTTCGGCGGCATCACCCGCGGCGACGAAGTGGCCAAAGGCATTTTGCAGGCATTACAAGAAGTACCAACCGATAAGCCAATGGTAATCCGCCTTGCAGGCACCAACGCCGAAGAAGGCCGCGCCATCATTGATGAGGCCAATATTCCGAATATTACGGCAGCGTCCACCCTCACGGACGGCGCTAAGAAAGCGATTGCCGCCGCCAGAGGAGAAATCTAAAAATGGCCATTCTGATTGACCGCGACTCAAGAGTTCTTGTACAGGGTATGACCGGGCGTGAAGGCAAATTTCACAGCGGTCAAATGATTGAATACGGCACCACTGTCGTCGGCGGCGTCACGCCCGGCAAAGGCGGCGAATGGGTACACGGCAAGCCCATTTTTGACACCGTAAAAGGCTGCGTCGAAGCCACCGACGCCAATGTCAGCATGATCCTCGTTCCCGGCCCCTATGCCGCAGACGCGATTTACGAAGCCATTGATTCTGGTGTTGCGCTGATCATCTGCCTGACTGAAGGCATCCCGATCCGCGACATGATGAACGTGTACGAGTATCTCAAGAATAGTAACAGCCGTTTAATCGGCCCCAACTGCCCCGGCGTGCTCACTCCCGGTCAAGCCAAAGTCGGGTTCATGCCCAACTATGTCGGCATGCCCGGCAATGTTGGCGTCGTGTCAAAAAGCGGCACGCTGACCTATGAAACCGTCGCCGCCATGAGTGCCGCCGGCTTCGGCCAATCCACCTGCGTGGGCATCGGCGGCGATCCGGTCATCGGCACCACCTTCGTTGAAGTGCTGGAAATGTTTGAAGCTGACCCGCAAACCGAAAAAGTTGTGCTGATGGGTGAAATTGGCGGGCGCGCAGAAATTGACGCCGCTGAATTTATCAAGGCGCGAATGACCAAGCCGGTCGTCGCCTTCATCGCCGGGCGCAGCGCCCCCGAAGGGACTCGTATGGGCCATGCTGGCGCGATTGTTGAAGGTGGTCAGGGAACTGCGCAGGAAAAGATTGACGCGCTTCGAGCAGCAGGCGCGCGCATCGCCGAAAACCCGGAAACCATCCCCGAACTGCTTGGCTAGTTTTCAGAACATTGAACTTGGAATACTGAACTTACTTAAGGGCGCGCTCATGCGCCCTTATTTTTTCATGATCAGCGCGGCGCCGCGCTCAACACCACATAGATCAGAAACAGCGCCCCGCCGCAGCCAGCCGCCAGCACCAAACAACCAATACAGCCGATTGGCCCGCCCCCCAACAGCCCTGACGCCAGCTCAAAAATAGTCGTAAAGACATCAATCACCGTTGAAAGAATGGGCAGCACGATAGACGCAGCGATAATCAGCAAACACAAGCCGCACCCTAGAACAATGGCTAATCCCGCGCCCTCAAGCTGCATCCTTCAGCCCCGCTATGAACTGCGGCACTGCGCCGCTTCGATACTCACCAGCGACCACACCTCATCGGCAGAATCGCGCTGATAACATTCGCAGGACTGCACCGGTTCGGCGCTGCCCGACCACAGCAAGAAATTCGTCTGCGTTTGCAAGCATGCCGCATTTTCAGTTTCACTGAAAGCTGCCGCGCTAGAAACACCTAAACCGCGTGCATGGGTCTCCATGATCAACCAGATACGAATATTCTGCCCCGGTACTGATCCTGTTGGGATCACAATTTCCTGATTGATCGCCAGCGCAAAGAAGAAACACGGAAGCAGCAGCACCAGAAACCAGATCACCACCAGCACCCAGCAACCTACCCGGCGCAGGCGGCTGCGCTGTGGCGGCGCAGCAGGTACATCTGCATTTTCAGCCTGAATATTTTCATTCATGGCATTTCTTCTGCATAGTGAAGTACGACATGATCAACCTCGTCATAAGATACATGCGCAAACCAGATTTCCGAATCATCCTTGGCATCGAATAACCGCGGCAGAATTAAGGATAAATCTTCCACCAGATCCAGCGCAAAAACCTCATCTCGCGGAATCCAGTGTAAAGTCCCTTCGTCCGAATCAATGGTGTCGCGGCTGTTAGCCCCGGCAGTGAAGATGAACAGTATAATCCCGGTTGCCTCGCCCGCATTGATATTATGAATACCCCGCAAGCGCAAATTCTGGACTTGCAGTCCAGTTTCTTCCAGAATTTCCCGCCGTGCGCTCGTCACCGGGTCTTCATCGCCTTCAATGTGCCCGCCAATCCCATTGTAGCGATTCGGGAAAATCCGCCTCGTTGGCGCACGTTTCATCAAAAGCACATCGTTTCCGTTCATTACGAAGCATAGCGAGCGTGGTATTACCAGCCACCGCCCCTGAACGGCATTTGCCCCCTGATCGTGTGCTCCCATATTTTTGCCTACAGCTCCAGTTCGCGCTGTGCGTTAGTCACATCATCCAAATTACCGCGTGGCGCATTGTCCTGCTGAACTGATCATGATACGCTAACCCTTACCATGCGCCACCTCCCAAAAAGGGATTATATGACCAATCAGACAATTTCGATGCCTGATCTGCGAATTGTACTTACCGAGTCGGTGCATCCTCACGAGTCGCATGACATGCAGCGCAGCGCCCCGCTGATAGGCAGAATGCGCGACGAGGCATATATGATCAATCCGCCCGTCGTCGCTCCGCTAAATGACGGCCAATATGTCGTGTTAGACGGCGCTAATCGCATATTCTCTTTTAAGGCACTCGGTTATCCTCACATTCTGGTACAGGTTGCCCGCTATGACAGCGGTCTGGTTGAACTGGCGACGTGGCAGCATGTCGTTTGCCAGTGGAATGGCGAAGCATTTCTACACCAATTGCGGCAAGTGCCCGACTTGATCATCGAAAATGGCAGCAGCGCCAACCGGAACCCGATTGCCACGATCCAGATACGGCACGGCAGCACACATAACCTCTTTGTTGCGCCAGATCAGCTTGCCCTGCGCAATCAGGTGCTGCGGCATGTCGTACATTTATACGAACACAGCGCCCTGCTTCAGCGTACCAACCTCGAAGACGAAGACAGCATCTGGAAATACCATCCCGATGGAATCGCGCTGGTACGCTTCCGCCCCTACACATCCGACGAAGTACTAGCATCTGCATCCAGCGCATCGCCCTTACCCACGGGTGTCAGCCGTCATATTGTTCATGGCCGCGCAGTACGGGTCAACTATCCACTCGAAATATTACGCGATGAAAACATCCCCATTGAGAAGAAAAATGAAGACTTGCAAAATTGGCTGAACGAGAAGGTTGCAAGGCGGCAGGTGCGGTATTATGCTGAAGCCACCTATCAATTTGATGAGTAACTTTAGATGAGTAGTTCGGCACAGAAATTATTATCAGAAATCCCGCTATATACAGATGATCAGCTTTACAGGGTGCTCCATTTGCCGCCGGCCGGCGCGATGGTTGCCGCGGGAATCATCGCGCAATCACGACAGCCGTTCTCTGCCCTCATTGTAGATAAAGACGAAGTAACGCTGGTGATCGCGGATGATCTTATTTCGGAGTTTGCACAGCGGCTGCCTGATCACAAAATCAGCGAACCCTATCGCCTGATCACATTTGATGGCGTGCTAGAACCAACACTCACAGGCTTCATGGCCATCATCAGCAAAGCTTTAGCTGCTGCTGGCGTGCCCATCTTGCCGCTGGCTGCCTTTCAGCGCGATCATCTTCTCGTGCCAAGTGTTCATTTCAAGGTTGCATGGCAAACACTGCAAGCTTTACAGGCCGCAGCATGAGTCCTCTCAACCCTATTTGCCCGATCATTTCAAAAGTGCACTATGGATAACCAGATTCAATTTTTTCCGCCGGGTTCTTCACCCGTCCCGCCTCAAGAAGTCGAAATTGAACAGATCGAAATCGGCGTTTACCCTGACCGCTTTCGCGTATTCGTGCATGTCGTGGTTACGCCGTTTCAACAGCGCCCGAATCTCGTCATAACCACCCATAACGCTCAAGGCGCTATCGTCGCTGAATTAAATATCATCGAAACCATGCACCATGACATGGAATTCACGCTGCACCTACGCTCGCGCGAATATGATCCCGCCGGCGAATACACCCTTGATGTTGAGCTGTTCTATGAAACCCGCAGCCCCCCGCAAAGCAAGCGCATCGAAACCTTTATGATCCCGGAAGCGGGGGGCTAGTCTTGGCCGTTCATCTTCCTCGCGGCGTTGCAGAGCAGCTAAAAGCCGCAGCAAAAGAGGTTGCCCCTGAAGAAGCCTGCGGCATTTTGACCGGGAATGGCATCATCATCAACGGGGCGATTCCCATTCCCAACGCTGCCGCCTTTCCAGAACGCGCTTACGTTCTCGATCCGCCATCGCTTCTACAGGCGATAAATCATGCGCAAACAACCGGGCAAGAACTGCTCGGCTTCTATCACAGCCATCCAAAGCACGACGCGCAGCCTTCATCTCTAGATATCCGCGAATGGCATTACCCTGATCTGCTGATGGTCATCATCAGCCCGGCCGCTGATAAAATTGCCGCGTGGCGCGTGAATGGCGTCGAAGTAACCCCGGTTGAGCTAACCTTTGGCGCTGCTTCTACCGTGGCAGAAATCCCTTTATCCAACGCCGGCAAAACTGCGATTATAGTTTCAGTGATACTGGCAATTCTCGCGGTGTTAGTTGTATCTTTTACCTTGCTGCCGCCCGCCCCGCCCATTCCATGAAGGTCTCATGATCGAAATTAACGTTGTCAGCATCATCCTCGTCACGCTTGCAGGCTGGATCGCCGGGATCATCGTCAATGCGCTCTCCGACGATTTACCAGAACGCCGCAGCCCAAAACTGCCGCATTACGCAGACGGCTCCCCTCGCCCGATCCTCGCGTGGTCAGGAATTCTCGCGTTCATCTTCAATCAACGCGCCGCCCCTGATGGAAGCCGGCTGCGCTGGCGCTACCCGCTCACCGAACTATGCACCATCGGCCTGTTTCTGCTCACGCTGATAACCTTTCAGGATGACGCCGAAATCACGCTTCTTCAGTTCATCATCTACCTGCTCTATATAGCGATCTTCGTGCTGATCACGGTGATCGATCTGGAGCATCGGCTGATTCTTTTCGTGGTCATTATTCCGTCTTGCCTGCTGGCGCTGGCTGACGCCATCTTCATTGATTACGGGCCAGACGTAGGCGAGGCGCTGCTCGGGGCGCTGCTCGGCTTCGGCATCTTCTTCCTGCTCTATCTCGGTGGGTTCATCTTCACCGCGCTGCTCTCATCACTGCGCGGCTCCAAAATTGAAGAGGTAGCTTTCGGCTATGGCGATGTCATGCTGATCACGCTGTCTGGCCTAATCCTCGGCTGGCAGGCGCTGATCATCACCATGTTCTTGACGGTCTTTTTGGGGGCTTTAGGGGCGGTCATCTATTTGATCGTTCGGCGGCTGGCAGGGCGGCATTACAGCTTGTTCACGCCGCTGCCCTACGGCCAATATATCGTCATTGCCACCGTCGCCATGCTGCTCTTTGCGCCGGAGATCGCCGCCTTTTTCCGCTAATTGGCCGCGAGAAACACTCAAAAATCTAGGCGTCAGCTTTCTCAATAATGCCGCCGCCCAGACAGACATCCCCATGATAGGCAATCGCGCCCTGTCCCGGCGTAATGTCGCGCAGCGGATCGTCAAAAGTGACCCGCATCCGCTGATTATCGAGCGTATCAATCATCGCTCTGGCCGGGCGCGATTTATAGCGAATCTTCACCTCAGCGCTAAATTGCTCCGCCGGGGCATCGCCTGCAATCCAGTGGACGCGCCGTGCCGTCAGAGTCGCGCTTCCTAGTTCCTCAGCCGTCCCCACCACCAGCGCATTAGCCGCCAAATTCAGCGCGATTACGTACATCGGTTCAGCCGCAAATACGCCTAACCCCTTGCGCTGGCCGATGGTGTAGTTTGCCAGCCCTGAATGCTCACCAACCACCGCGCCATCACGCCGAACAATCGGGCCAACCGCCATCATTTCAGGCGCGTTTTCACGCAAGAAGCGGCGGTAATCCCCGTCGCCTAAAAAGCATAAATCCTGACTATCATGTTTGCTGGCTGTTGGCAGGCCAAATTTCTGCGCCAGCGTGCGCACTTCCGGCTTGCTGTATTCGCCCACCGGAAACATCGCGTGTGCAAGCTGTTCCTGCCCCATCACGCTCAGCACATAGCTTTGATCTTTCGCATCATCCAGCCCCTTTTTGAGCAGGAACTTGCCATCTTCACCCTGATGAATCCGCGCATAATGCCCGGTTGCCAGATAATCGGCATCCAACGCCAGCGCGTTCTGCTGCAAAAAATCAAAGCGAATATGCCGGTTGCACTCCAAACATGGGTTCGGTGTGATTCCTTCACGGTGAGCATCAATGAAATACTGCACCACCGTCTTCCGAAAGACCGATTTAGTATCCAGCACATAAAACGGGATTTTTAATTGATCCGCGATTCGGCGCGCGTCGCTCATCTGATCCGGCGTGCAGCAGCGATTGTGCGTTCCGCCAGCGATCGTTTCCTCTGACCACAGGCGCATCATCATGCCTACGACATCATAACCCTGCTCCACCATCAGCGCAGCAGCGACCGAGCTGTCTACCCCGCCGCTCATGGCAACGACTACCCGTAATTTCATCTTGCTCACTTGTAATACCCGCGCTTATTTATACATTCCCTGTAGGCGATACAGTTTTTCAACCGTTGCTGCCAGCACAGAAACCGCATATTCGATGTCCGCTTCAGTCGTATCCTTACCCACCGTCAGCCTCAAACCCCCGAAGGCCGCATCATAAGGAACGCCCACCGCCAGCAGCACGCTAGACGGCTCAGGGTTGCCAGTTTTGCAAGCAGAGGCGCTGCTGGCGGCAATCCCTTTCATATCAAGATGCATGATTAAGACGTTGCCATCCAGCCCGTCAAACACAAAGCTCGCGTGGCCCGGCAGCCGCTGCTCAGGATGCCCCGTTAATCGCGCATTGGGCGCACATCGCAGCACACCTTCAATGAGCTGATCGCGCAAATGGCGATAATGCGCTGTGCGTTCGTCATACTCGTCGTATACCAGTTGCAGCGCCTTCGCCAGCCCGGCCACCGCCGGCGTGTTCACAGTCCCCGCGCGCCGTCCTTCTTCATGGCTACCCCCGGTTTGCGCTGGCAGCAGATCAACCCCTTCACGCACATACAGCACGCCAACACCCTTCGGCCCATAAAACTTATGCGCCGACAGCGTGAGCATATCCACGCCCATCGCCTTCACATCCAATGGCATCTGACCAGCGGCCTGAACCGCATCCGTATGGAAAATAAGCCCGCGTTCATGCGCCTGCGTCGCCAGCTGCGCGATAGGCTGAATTGTGCCCACTTCGTTATTCGCCGTCATGATGCTCACCAATGCAGTATCAGCCGAAAGCGCGGCGGCTAAATCTTCCGGATCAACCATGCCTTCAGGCGAAACCGGCAGCAGGGTTCGCTGAACTCCGTACACCGTCTCCAACTGCTTCAACGTCTTGAGCACCGCATCGTGTTCAATCGGCGTAGAAACAATCCGGGACGTGTTCTTAGAGTTGCCAGCCACAATCCCACGCAGCGCCAGATTATTACTTTCCGTCCCGCCGCTGGTGAAGATAATCTCAGCAGGCTTGCAGTTGAGAATCCGGGCAACCGTCTCACGAGCGTCTTCAACAGCCCGTCCAGCATCCTGTCCCTGCCTATGCCCGGACGAAGCGTTCCCGTAAATTTCGCTAAAATAGGGCAGCATCGCCTCAACCACGCGGGAGTCAGTGGGGGTTGTTGCGGCATGATCCAGATAAACGCTGCGGGTTACATCAGTGATCGTCATTCCCAATTTCAACTATCTGCCGAAAACTACTTCCATTTTACTTGAACGACTCCGGATTAAAAGCGCATCTACCTCAACCATGGCTACCACGCACTAAACAGATCGGGGCGACTTAACAGTTTGCCTTCTTCTTCTACGGTTCTAGCCCTTTTCACTGGCAGTTCAATTTTCTTTCCTCTGTGCCCTAATTTCATTGATTCGGGCGTGCGTAAACAGCGGGATGGCGCTACACTAGAACGCTTATGGCTGAAATCTTCAGCCCCTAGTCTACACAAACTTTCACTGGAGAATGATCATGTCAGTTATTGAGCGGATTCATGGGCGCGAAGTGCTCGACTCCCGTGGCAATCCGACAGTCGAAGTTGAAGTTATCCTGATTGATGGCTCGTTCGGGCGCGCAATTGTGCCCAGCGGCGCATCAACCGGAGAGTGGGAGGCGCTGGAGCTGCGCGACGGCGATAAATCCCGTTACGGCGGCAAAGGTGTTTTACGCGCCGTTGATGCCGTCAACGGCCCCATCGCCGATGCCCTGCACGGCCAGTACGCGCTAAACCAGACCACTATAGATCAATTGATGATCGCCTTAGATGGCACCCCGACCAAAAGCAGCCTTGGCGCAAATGCCATTCTTGGCGTCTCGCTTGCAGTCGCCAAAGCAGCGGCAAACTTCGCTGAACTGCCGCTGTATGCCTATATCGGCGGCGTACACGCACACGTGCTGCCCGTCCCCATGATGAACATCATGAACGGCGGCAAACACGCCGAAGGCAGCACCGATTTTCAGGAATTTATGGTGATGCCAGTTGGCGCATCAACATTCCGCGAGGGGCTGCAATGGGGCGTTGAAATATATCAAGCCTTGAAAGGCATCCTCCACAGCAAAGGCCAGCCCACAACCGTTGGCGATGAAGGCGGTTTCGCCCCGAGCCTCGGCTCAAATCAGGCCGCGCTCGATGTGATCATGGAAGCCATCATCAAGGCCGGTTATCAGCCCGGCACGCAAATTCGCATCGCATTAGACCCCGCAGTTTCCGAGCTTTACCGTGATGGCGCCTATCACCTCGACATCGAGGGTAAAGTGCTTAGCGGAGCCGAAATGGTGTCGTTCTGGGAAAACTGGGTCAACCAGTACCCGATCATCTCGATTGAAGATGGGCTGGCAGAAAATGACTGGGAAAACTGGTCAGCGCTGGTCTCCACCATCGGAAACCGTGTGCAAATTGTCGGCGATGATCTTCTCGTGACCAATGTCGAGAAAGTAAAGCGTGCGCTGCGCGAAAAAGCTGCAAACGCCCTGTTGTTCAAGCTCAACCAGATCGGCTCACTGACCGAAGCCTTAGCCGCAGCACAGCTTAGCCAGCGCCATAACATGACCGTGATCGCCAGCCACCGCAGCGGCGAATCTGAAGATACAACGGTTGCCGATGTTGCCGTAGCCATGAACGCCGGGCAAATCAAAACTGGCGCGCCAACCCGTACCGACCGTGTCGCCAAATACAACCAACTGCTGCGTATTGAAGAGGAACTGGGCAGCGCTGCGCGTTATGCAGGGCTTTCCGCATTCTCAAACCTTGGCCTTGACCTGTAATCAACTCTAAGAGGCAGAAATTGATCGGATATAGCGCCAAGCGCACCAAGATCGTCGCTACATTGGGGCCAAGCTCGCGGGATGAATCGACTATTCGTCAGATGATTCGCGCCGGCATGGATGTCGCACGCATCAATTTTTCGCACGGCAAACAGTCAGAACACGGCGAAACTATCGCCAACGTTCGCCGCATCGCCGCCGAAGAAAATGCCGTTGTCGCTGTCATGTGCGATATTCAAGGCCCCAAAATTCGCATCGGGAAAATTGCCAGCGGAATCATCACGCTTGCCATTGGCGATAAAGTTACCTTGACACTGGATGAGGCCAACGGGGAAAACAACGTCATCACCCTGCCACATCCTGAATTTATGCGCGATATCAAGGTAGGAACGCGGCTGCTGCTCGATGATGGCAAGTTGGAGTTTGAAGTTAAATCCGCGCTGCCTCGCACCCTCATCTGTGAAGTGACCGTTGGCGGGCCAATCAGTTCTAACAAAGGCATATCCGCGCCAAACGCTAAACTGACACTTTCCGCCATCACCGAAAAAGATCGCGGTGACATTGAATACGCGCTTCAGCAAAACACCGATTATCTGGCAATGTCATTCGTTCGTTCTCCCAACGACCTTCAAGAGATGCGCTGGTTGATCCGCCATACCGGCGGCGCCGCCGCCATTATCGCAAAAATCGAAATGCACGAGGCGCTCGAAAACATTCAAGCGATCATTGATGCCGCGGACGGCATTATGGTTGCCCGCGGCGATCTGGGCGTAGAAATTTCCGTTGAGGAAGTGCCATTCCATCAGAAGAAAATCATCCGGTTGTGTAATGAGGCTGGTAAGCCCGTCATCACCGCCACCCAGATGCTCAATTCGATGGAACATGCGCCCCGCCCCACCCGCGCCGAAGCTTCAGATGTCTATAACGCCATTCTTGACGGCACCGACGCAGTGATGCTCAGCAATGAAACCGCCGCAGGCGATTACCCCGTTCGCGCCGTTGAAACCATGGTAAACATCGCTACAATTGCCGAACGCAATCTATCCCTCCCTAGAGAGACCGGATTCACCAAACCCCGCCTTCCTGAAAATTCCGAAAACCGCGAGGCTTTCTCTGACGCAGTGGCGCAAGCCACGTGGAAGGTGGCCGACGCCCTCAACTGCAAGGCGATCATCACCGCAACCATCAGCGGCTACACAACTCGTCAGGTTGCGCGAGTGCGCCCCAAAACGCCGATCATCTGCGTAACCCCCAGCCAAACCACCTATACACGAACCGCTTTGCTTTGGGGGTCGTTTCCGCTGTTAGTCGCTGAAACTTTCAATTCAGTAGATGAAATGGTGCGAATTGTGGTGAGCGCCAGCTATAAAGCCAAATTAGTAGATATAGGCGACAGCATCGTGATCATCGCCGGTATCCCCTTCGGTACTGCGGGGCAAACTAATTTTCTGAAGCTGCATATCGTTGGCGAATCGGGTGAATTGGAAATTCAAGGCGCAGAAAAAGCCTAAATTCAGGCTTAAAGCACTCTCTAATGCCTCATTTAACCGGAAACGCTCGTTACAACGGGCGTTTTTCTTTCCCGTTCAACGCCCTATAGAGACGCCCGCCGCGCTAAGCCATATGAGACAAAGCATGCCTTTTCCGGGTGGGAGTCAGGGCTAAGTATCTTCGCCTTCGACGAATTCCAGCCGTTCCTCGCGCCGTCTCGTTGATCGGGAGCGCGCCTCATAATCCGGTGCAGTCATGGGCTGCTGCTGCTGCGCGGCAGGCCGGGCATGGCCGCTGGCTGTTTGGCGATCCCCGTTATAGGTCTGTGCTGGCGTTGTGCAGTGCGGGCAAATATCCCACGCGAGATCCAGCATCTTCCCACAGCGGGTACAGGCTTTCTTCAAGCGGGTATGACAGTGGGGGCACGCCTGCCAATCATCCTGAACGCGCTGCCGGCAGCCGGGGCATACCGGCTTCTCCTCAATCTCTTGCAGCAGCGCTTCTTCTTCAAGCGAACGTTCGTAGGCTTCAGCTAAAGTCTCTTTCGGGCGCAAAAATAGATACAGCAAAAAGCCCGGTAACGTCAGCAAGGCCACAATCACCGTGGCTAGTATTTGCGCGAAAGTGTCACGGGAACGCGCGCGCATATCACGAAACGTCCAGACCACCATTCCCACCCAGAAAGCCGCGGCAATCAAGCCACCATACACCAATCCGGCGGTGAAAAGCGTGTTCAGCTGTTCGTTATTCATCTAGTTCCCTGGTGCCGCCCTGTGATAGGTCGGCTAATTAAATGGCAGTTGCAGTATAGCAAAGCATTTCGCAGACGTGCAAAATCACTCGGTAGATGCTAGCGCAGGTGGCGTGGGATCAACTTCGCCAGCAAACAGGGCAATATCATCCATGAACACATCGTACTCATGCCCCGATGCGTAGAAGCGAATGTTCAAGATTGAAGTCGGATGTAAATTTGGCGGCATAAGCGAGAACAGATTATCACTCTGATAGGTGAACCATGCGCCCGGGTTAACCCCCTCATGCTCCGTCGAACAGGTATCGCAGCGCGCCGGATAATTATAGGTAGCGTCCTGCTTTGCATAGAATCCGTGATACCAGATTGAGGCTGGTTGCCCGTTCACCGGAATATAATCAACGCGCAGCATCAGTGGGCATTCGCTGCCAAGCTGGCCGCACAGGCTCAACGATTGGTTATCAATTCGGAAAACCGCCCGCAAAATGAGCGAACTGTAATTTGTCACATTGATGCCGCCCGAACCAAACGTCAAAGCGCATCCGGTTTCACCATGCGATTGCGCGCCGCCGCCGCGAACAAAGCGAACAGTGCTGCGCCCAGATTCTTCACTGAAAACAAACGCGCCGGTTGTCTGCGGGTCATCCGCCGTATTGAAGCATCCTAGCGCGGGAGAACTTTCAGCATCTAAAGTTCCTTCAGCAGCCATTGCAAAGAGATCATCGCCATTCGGGTTGGCAAGATTTAAGAGGCCGGGAAGCAGCAGAAATTGATCGTTAGCCGGATAATACAAACCCCGCTGCCCTACCCCGACGGTCTGCGATTCGCCAGACTGTACAGAAACAATATCTGCGCGCCCGCCTTGATTCAGCACCCGAATTTGCTGCGGCGTCACCTGTACTGAAAACTGCCCCGTATCTTGCAGAAAAACCTGTGTGCCATCGTCAGCAGTCAGGCGAATATTGAGTTCGCGCTCAGATCCCGGAATGAACACATCAACCGTTCCCGAAACATGATCTAGCACAATTTCGTTCCCCCGTGCACTCCATTCAAAACGGGGGCGCGTCATCTGATCAATATCAAGCGATGTATTCCCAAATAAGGTGACGCTGGCAAGCAGTATTTCAGGTTGCAGCGGATCGCTAAAAGACAGCGTCGCCTGCGAAAGACCATCCGTTGAAACGACTGAATTGTTGATGATAGATCGCTGGCTTCTCACAAAAGTTTCATTGAGGTCAGTCGTCGTCAGCCCCGCAGTCCCCCGGCCAACGGTGACAACAGCGTTAATCGGAATTGTCGAGTCAAACAGGAAGTAATTCAGCCCTAGCGCCGAAGCTAAACACATGACGCAGAACACGGCAAATGCAACGACCATAACCAGCCATGCAAGTTTCGCTTGTACGCTTTCCTGACGAATCGGCAGAGTTGGTCTAGCGGTTGTGGTCAAGTGAAAACCTCATCATCGAAATGATCATGGAAAATTATAGCATACGGCGCATTTATCTCGACGCGATAAGCCTCGTTTTGTATAATCACCCCACATGGATTCAAGGTAGAACCGGAGCAGCTTGATGTCTGGTCACAGTAAATGGGCAACAATTAAGCGTAAAAAAGGCGCTGAAGATGCAAAGCGCGGCAAAATTTTCACCCGTCTAGCCAAAGAAGTCTCGCAGGCAGCCAAAGAAGGGGGCGGAGATGAAAATTCAAACCCTAAGCTAAAACTGGCCGTCCTCAAAGCAAAATCCGAAAACATGCCTAAGGAAAATATCGAGCGTGCCATCCTACGCGGCACCGGCAAGCTTGAGGGCATCGAGCTAGAAGAGAAAGTTTACGAAGGCTATGGTGTCGAAGGCGTAGCCTTCCTCATTGATACGCTCACCGACAATTCCAACCGCACGCTGGCAGAAATTAAGCGAGTCTTCAACCGCGCCGGCGCGAGTCTAGCAACTGTCGGTTCGGTCATGTGGCAGTTTGAGCAAATCGGCTACATCACCCTCGTTGGCGAAAACCTTGATTTTGATGAAGTCTTCATGGTTGCCGCCGAAGCTGGCGCTAACGATGTCGTCAACGAAGAAGGCACTGTTTCGGTCTATACCCCGCGCGAATTACTGAGCGTTGTAGAAGTGGCGCTGCATGACGCTAATTATGAAATTGATGAGGCCGAGCTGCGTTGGGATGCAAAAAATACCGCCGATGTGCCGCTGGATAAAGCAGTACAGAATATGAAGCTGATGAGCGATCTCGAAGAGCTGGACGATGTGCAAGCGGTTGCTTCTAACCTGAACATCACCGACGATGTTGTCGCCGCTTATGAATCCGAATAATGCTCACACTCGGCATTGATCCCGGCACAGCAATAGTTGGCTACGGCTTAGTGCGGGAACGCTCAGATGGAGCGTTAGAGGCTGTCGAGTATGGCGTCATCACCACCTCGCCAGCCTTTCCCATGCACGAGCGACTGGTGACCATCTACGATACCCTCACTCAAATTATTGAACTGTTCAAACCAGATCAGGCTGCGGTAGAAGAGATGTTCTTCGGTAAAAACGTGACCACCGCCATCACAGTGGCGCAGGGGCGCGGCGCAATCTTGTTATCGCTCTCGAAAGCGAAGCTGCCCATTCACGAATACAAGCCAAATTTCATCAAGCAGTCCATTTCCGGTTACGGGAACGCCAAAAAACCACAAATGCAGGAAATGGTGCGGATGCTGCTCAATCTCGAAACTATTCCACGCCCGGATGATGCCGCCGATGCACTGGCAATCGCCATCACTGATCTGCACAATTCGCAATACGCCTCGCTTTTAGATTAGCGAGAGGAATACAGATGATCGCCAGTCTTGAAGGTATCCTTGCCGCAGCCCACGCCGATCATGTGATCGTGGCTGTAAACGGCGTTGGCTACAAGGTATTTGTCCCCTCAAATTCGCTCAACGAAACTATCGGCAGCGCCGTTTTTATCCACACGATCATGATCGTGCGCGAAGATGCAATCACTCTGTTTGGCTTCGCTGCCGAACAGGAGCGTGAAGCCTTCGAACTGCTGATTACCGTCTCCGGTGTAGGCCCGCGAATTGCGCTGGCGGTACTCAGTTCCTTAAGCCTCGAACGGCTGTATACTGCCATTTCCAGCGGCTCCACCGATGCCTTCGGGCGCATTCCCGGTGTCGGCAAAAAGACCGCCGAAAAGATCATCTTCGAACTAAAAGATAAGCTCAAAGGCGCAGACGGGTTAATTCCCGCTGCGGGCTATACCGATGTCAGCAAAGATGTGCTGGAAGCCCTGATCGGCTTTGGATATTCAGCATCTGAAGCGCAGGCGGCGCTGCGCTCAATTCCAGCTGATGTACCCGATGATTTCGAAGAACGGGTGCGCCGCGCCTTACAATATTTCGTTTAGAAAGAGGCTTTATGGAACCGCAGTCGCTGATCGGCCAGCGCGTTGATGTGCTGGACAAGGGATGGGTTGAACTGGTTGATATGATGCCTCATCCAGCAACCGGTGTTTCTGGCGATAGAGCCATTGTCAATGCGGCGCGCGTCAGTTTTATGGGTGAAAGCAAGGGCGACGACGCTGATAAGAAGCTGCTGTTTTACCTGCTGCGCAATGCCCACACCTCGCCGTTCGAAATGGTCGAGTTCAAATTTCGCGTCCGCGCACCCCTGATCACGTGGTGGCAGTGGGTGCGTCATCGCACCTTCCATTTCCAGTCGGTGAATGCCCAATCTGGTCGCTATACGCCCTTTGAAGAAGATGATTTTTATGTGCCCTCGGTATGGCGCAAGCAGGCCAAAAGCAATAAGCAGGCCAGCGAAGGCGAGCTTGAAGACGAAGTGAATGAGGCTTTTCTACAGCAGCTCACGGCCCATTACGAGCAGAGCCATAAGCTCTATTCCGAAGCGCTGGAGAACGGCGTCTCGAAAGAGATGGCGCGGCTCTTCTTGCCCGGCTTCAGCGTGTACTACACGTGGGTGATTAAAGTGGACGCGCATAACCTCATGGGCTGGCTGAAATTGCGCCTCGCATCCGACGCACAGTATGAAATTCGGGTTTATGCTGACGCCATCTACGAACATTTCTTCAAACCCGCCCTGCCATGGACGGCTGAAGCATTTGACAGTTACATCTTGCATCCGCAAAGCTAAAGAGCTTGAGTTTCGGATAGGCATTTAAGTGGGCAAAATTGCCGGGCAGACCCTCTCCCGCTGCGCTGTAGGGACAAGGCGGCCTTGTCCGGCGGCACAGCCGTTAGGTTGGGGTGCGGGTCTGAGGGCTTTTACGTCACACTAATAATTACCCCGGCGCCACGGCAGCCAATCCGGAAACGAGCTGCATAATCGCCAAAAATACGATGACCACGCCGGCGACAAAATAAATGAGTGCCGCAGCCCGAGCTTGTGGCATCGCCCCCGTAAAGCCGATCAGCAGCCACCAGCCGGCAACAAACATCAACATCGCCATCCCCGCTGTAATCAGCGACGGAATTTGACGCTGAAAATCCGTGATGATCGTTGATTCCCACGGGAAGAAGTAATTCAGGTAAATACCATCAATAATCGGCTGCAAAAGCAGCGCAGTCGCCAGCGTAAACAGAGATACCAGCATAATTCTGGCAAGCCGCGGCAAACGGATGATCCGGTTCACCGCCCGTTGCACAGCGCCGGGTTCCGTGGGGGTTATATGCTGCTTCACCTATCAGCTTCTCCAGCAGACTCCGGCTCAAAGCGATTGATCAGAAACTCGGAGCTGCGAATGAAGTATTCACGCATTTTCGTGCGCGCTGGTTCCTCTATGCCCACAACATCTATGGCCTCCAGCATGTTCCCCAACCATGCCTCTTGCACGCGCCGGTCAATCCCAAAAGGCATATGCCGCGCCCGCAGCCGCGGATGGCCGCGCTCCGCGTTATAGATCGCCGGGCCGCCAAAATACTGGCTCAAAAAGAGAAACTGCCACTCCTTGCCCGGTTCAAGATCATCAGGGAACCCCGGCCTCAGCACCGGGTCTTGCTCCACCCGCGCATAAAACTCATCCACAAGGCGGCGTATCGTCGCCTCCCCGCCAATCTGCTCATAGATAGATTCTTCGTGATTGCTCATAAGACTCTCAACAGGCTAAACTCTGACTGGACAACCCCCATCCACAGAGTACAATGACTGCCCAATTATACCGTTAAACACGGCGAACATCATCACGTCAAGGAGCGTACAATGGGTTCTTTTCGTCGCGCGATGAAGGTATTTCCTATCTTCATCGTCCTCAGCCTTGCATCGCTTGGCGTATCTCCCCTGCACGCTCAGGATGAGGCCAGCATTACCGCGGCAGGCTCCGGGGTGGTTGCGCCCCTCGCGCAGGCATTCTCAGATGCCAGCGGCATTCCCTTAAACCTCGGCATTGCCGGCACCAGCCGGGGGTTACAAGCCCTATGCAGCGGCGAAGTGAGCCTCGCGGTCTCCACGCGCGCGCTGTCGGTCGCGGAAGAATCTGCCTGCGCTGCGCAGGGTGTTGATTTTTATGAATTGCTTCCCGGCTTCAATGGCCTGGCGCTGATCAGCAGCCCGAACTCCACTTTTGCCCAATGTCTCACTTCAGCACAGCTAAATACACTGTTCGCCCCTACCGCAGTCGGTCAGGTACTCGATTGGTCGCAGATCAATCCAGAAAATACGAATGATGTATTCGAAGTCATCCTGCCAACCGTAGACAGCGCCAATTATGCGCTGCTCGACTCGCTGGTTGAAGGTGACGGCCTGCGCAGCGATGCTGCCACCGTTTCCAGCGACGCAGATGCAATCGCCGCGGTTGAATCCAACCCGAATGCGGTTGCGGTTGTCAATTTTGAAAATATCACCGATGCAGTACGCACCTTACAGTTAAGCGCAACAGCCGTCGGGTGCGTTTCGCCCTCGGCAGAAAGCTTCGCCAATCGCTCATATCCCGCAGTTGAGCCGCTGTTTTTCTACGCCAACGCAGCGCAGGCAGCATCCGGCGATCTGCAAGCCTATCTGGCGGCAGTCGTGAACGAAAATGCAGCCGATATTGTCGCTGATACAGGCTTCACCCCTGCAACCGAAGCCATTTTCGAAGCTGGACGTGCGCTGCTGGCCGAAAATAATACTGGCCGCGAATTTAGCCGCCATGTCAGCGAATTCCAGATTTCAGAAAGTGTTTCCGGAACTGTGAATATCGGCGGCGCCGCCGCCGGGTCTGAGTTCATCCGTCAAGCAGGTACCGCCTTCACCAGCCTGTACCCCGGCGCAACGGTCAATTCATCGCTACTCGGCACAGTAGATGGCGCGCGCCGCCTCTGCAACGGCGAAATTGATATGGCCCTTTTCTTCGTGCCGCTCACAGATGAACAACTTGCCAACTGCGAAGCCGTGAACGTTGTCCCGATCACCTTTAATCTTGGGTTTAGCGCCGCAGCGCTCGTCTCGAACGCCGAATCCGAATATCTGCAATGCCTCACGCTGGAACAGCTCGGTGCCGCGTTTGCCATCAGCGACACACTCCCTGTAACATGGGATCAAATTGATCCAGCATTTGGCGCTGATACAATTACCCTTTTCGCCCCACCCATCGGCAGCTTCACCACTGACTTCCTCTTGCTGGCAAGCGGCGGTACTGGCGCCATTAATCGCAGCGATGATGCGATCCAGTTCAGCGGAGATTTCCTGTTCCGCGCTGCTGCTGCCGCAAATGTTCCCGGCGCGCTGGCGCTGTTCGATTTCAATGATTTCACCGAAATTCTCGAAAGCGATCAGCAGAATATCCAGCCCGTCAGCATTGACGGAAGCGAAGGCTGTATCGAGCCGGGCTTTGACACCCTCCGTGACGGCAGTTATGCGCTGGCGCGTCCGGTTCAACTCGTTGTCAGCCAGCGCGCGCTGGTACGCCCCGAAGTTCAGTCTTTCCTGTGGTTCATCGCCGGTGATGATCAGTTCGATCTGCTGCAAAACAACGGCATTTCAGGCGTCGAATTTTCAGAGCTGCAGGCGCTGCGCAATCGCCTGCAAGACGAATTTGCAGAAGCAATCGCCGCCGCCTTGATTGCACAACCGGAAGCGACGCCCGAAGCGGAAGTGACCTCCGAGGCAACCGCTGAAGCTGGTGCGGCACCTGAATCAGAAGCCACAACCGAAGCAACCGCCCAAGCAGAGGCGACCGTAGAGGCAGCACCGGAAGCCGAAACCACGCCTGAGTCCGAAGCTACCGCTGAGGCAGCGTCTGAAACAGAGACTACCCCCGAATCCGAAGCCACCGCTGAGGCAACCGTCGAATCCGGAAGCTAATAGTTTCCTAATCACACGTAAATAAAAGGCGCGGGGTGTTGGCTAACACCCCGCGCCTTTTATTTATTCCTCACCTGCTGTACTGCATTCCTTGCACGCTTGTAGGGGCTAACCTGGCAGGCCGCCCTCGCCCGAAATCAGGCCGGCATCTCCCTAATATTGCCCTGCCCGCATCTCTGTCATCAATGGCCGCATCTTCGCGACGGTATTGGTTGTTCCGCCATGCGTGGTCTTGCTCGCAGTCGGCAGCGCCTTATCGCCGCCAATCAGGTAGTAATCCTGGCACAATTCCGCCTGTGCTTCCCGGTCAAGGTCTGAAAAATGCTTGCCCGTCAAGTCGCCGTAATCATATTTTGAGCCTGCAATCTGGGCGTGAACTGCCTGCGCCATATAAATTGCGCCGGCGCTTTGATACTGCGCAACATGGGTCAGTTCATGAACTGCAAGATCGCCGGTCATCGCGCCCGGCCCCGCCACATGCAGAATATGCATCGTCGTCACTGCTCGCCCGCCGTTGACTTTCGTAAATACTGAGCCTTCATCTACCCATATCTGGCCGTACGGAATTTGTCCGGCACCATGAATGCTCGAAGAAGCGGCAATTTCGCTGTCCATCAACGGGCGTAGGTGGAATATCGTCCCCCACAGTGCCGAAAGCGCCTCGCCAAGCCCCAGCAGTTCAAGCAGGTGTAGGGCAACCGTCAGCGCCCACTGCGTGCCACCTTTAATTCCATCCCATAGCCAGCCTAAAGCGCCGATAGCCCCATCGCCAAGCCAGCTCACAAATTGCTTGACCGCCTGGCCGAGCTTTTCGAGACTTGGATTCGAGAGGAAGTCAATCGCCCAGCTTGCCGCGCCGGCCAGCCCACCGCCTAGCCAGCTCATGAATCCGGTAAAACCATCAGCCAGCCATGAGGCCAGCCCCTTAACCCCATCCCATGCATCAATCACTAAGCGCCACAGTCGAGTCGGTATATTCGAGATAAATGACCACAGCACATCCCCATAGAAGCAAAGTTTCTCCCATAGGGCCACGCCTATATCGCTGATAATTTCCCATGCCCGGCTGCCAAACCGCCTGATCCCTTGCCATACGGCGGCACCAGCTGCGCTTAACTGCCGCCAGGCTGCCTCTCCAAGCGATTTCAGCCCTTCCCACGCATCGTTGGCCAGCCCTCCAACAGCTTGCGCCGCGCTCACGACACCTTCCCATGCCGCCTTGGCGGTATCAGATAAAGCATCCCACGCCGCGCTGGCGCCGCCAGAAACGCGCTCCCATATTTCCCCGGCGGCGCTCTGTACACCTTCCCATGCGTCGCTCGCCGTATCCGAGACCCAATCAGCAGCATCGCCCGCCGTGTCCGAGACCCAGTCGGCAGCATCGCCCGCCGTGTCCGAGACCCAATCAGCAGCATCGCCCGCCGTGTCCGAGACCCAATCAGCAGCGTCGCCCGCCGTGTCCGAGACCCAATCTCCCGCATCGCTGGCCGTATCCGAGACCCAATCTCCCGCATCGCTGGCCGTATCC
>JACSRP010000043.1 GCA_014879665.1 Anaerolineae bacterium
CACGCCAACCGCCCCTGCTGCCTGATCGCCCCCCCCGCCAACCACCGGCGTTCCTGCGCGCAGTCCGGTTTCTGCCGCCGCCCCTGCCGTGACCGTTCCGGTCATCGCCGTGCCTTCGTAGAGCGCCGGCAGCCACGACTGCGGAATAGCCAGCGCGTCAATCACTTCGGTTGACCAGCGGCGGTTAGCCACATCCAGCAGCAGGGTTCCAGAGGCATCCGAGAGATCGAGCGCGTAATCGCCAGTCAGCTTGAAGCGTAAATAATCTTTTGGCAGCAGGAAGTGTGCTGTGTCTGCGTAGATCTTCGGCTCATGCTGCCGCACCCACAGCAGCTTTGGCGCGGTGAACCCAGTTAAAGCCCGGTTGCCGGTCAGTTCGAGCAGCCGCTGAAAGCCAATGATGTTGGTGATCTGCTCGCATTGTGCGGCGGTGCGCTGATCATTCCATAGAATGGCTGGCCGCAGCACAATGCCATCTTTGTCTTGCAGCACCAGTCCGTGCATCTGCCCGGTCAAGCCGATAGCCGCGATGTCATCGCCTGATAATCCGCTTCCGGCTAATACTGCGCGTATGGAAGCCACAATGCCGTTCCACCAATCCGATGGATGCTGCTCGCTCCACAGCGGCTTTGGCGTGCTGATCGGCTGTGGGCTGGTGTGTGAGGCAATTACGCGGCCTGTTTCATCAACAATCAGCGCCTTTGCGCCTGTTGTACTAATATCCAAACCGAGTAGATAAGCCATGGGGTTGTTTTACGCCTCTTACCAAAGAATAACGCTTCAATTGTAACGGAGAGGCTATAATCAGGGTACTGAATAGGAAATTGTATCAGCCATGGCCGACGACACAGCATTCGACAATCCAACCATCCCGTCACGGCGCGGGTTGGGGCGGGGTGGCGAAGGGCAAAATGCCCCCCGCGACTTACTGCAAAAAGCGCCGCCGCTTATTTTACAACAGCATTTCAACGGTGAAATTAATCTGGAGCGCGAGCTTGCCAGCCGCTACCCCTCTATGCCGTTGATGTCTCTCTCGAATTTTCGTACCACCGGCATGAAACCACGGCGGGGCATCGCGCTGCTTTCCACGCAGGACGGTGCGGCCTCGCTGCGGGTTGAAGTGAATGGCGAAACTCGCGCAATCTCCTTCATCTTCGCCATCAGTTCGATGCTTGGGGTAGGCTTTTCTCCGCTCCGATTGAGCGAATTAGATCGCGGGCAATGGCTGGATGCCATGCGCGCGCAGGAAGAGACCTCATTTTTATGGGGGCAGGCGCGTTGGGAACAAGATTATCTGATCGTCGCGCCCGGCCGCCATTTCTACAGCCTTTATGCCTTTTCAAATCGGGGTAATGAGGCCGCAGCCCGTGTCACGACTGAGATTGCCGGCAAACTGCTCGACTGGCTGGATAAGCTGTGGCGCTAGCGCCACCCTTACGGCGCTGCTGCTCTCGCAGCATTCCGAATCGCGGCGGCGGTCACTTCAGCGGCAAATGCGCTGACCGTGAAGATATCCGCTTCAACGGCGCCCGTTGCTAGCGCGAAGATCGTATCGCCGTCAAATGGCGTATGCGCCGGAAGCACCGCGCGGGCAAGGCCGTCATGTGCCGCTTGCGCCATCTGATTCGCCTCTTCCTTGGTTAGCTTAGCATTCGTTGCCACGACCCCGATCACGGTATTTTCAAGGGCATCGCTGGCCGGTGCGCCGCGCCCCATTTTCAGCAAATCTAGCGGGTTGATAAATGTGCCGTCGCCCATCGGGCTGCGAACTCCGGCAAGAATGCTGCCATCCTCAGCCATGACATTACCCAGCGCGTTCACCGCAAAGAGTGCGGCAATCTTCAGCCCGCCGCCTAAATCTAAGGCTGCGCCCCCGATGCCGCCTTTGCTGCTCTGGCCGGCGCCCATAAACTTACCGATAGTTGCGCCGGTTCCAGCGCCCACGCTGCCCGCTGGAACCGGTGCTGCGCTCGCCTGCTGGCAGGCAGCATAACCCATTGCCGCATCAGGCCGCCGCTGGCTGCTGCCAACATCCAGATCAAACAGGATCGCCGCGGGCACAATGGGCACGAGAGTTTCGCCCACAGCATAGCCAATGCCCTGTTCTTCAAGGTAGCGCATCACCCCATCAGCCGTCGCCAGCCCATAGGCGCTGCCTCCAGCCAGCGCCAGCCCATGCACATGTTGAACCATATGCATGGGGCGCAGCAGATCAGTTTCGCGAGTGCCCGGCGCGCCGCCGCGTTGATCCACCCCGCCTACTGTATTGGGTGGGCATAAAATGACCGTACAGCCGGTCATCGCCTCAAAATCCTGTGCATGCCCGGCGCGAATACCCTCAATCGCCGTGAGTGTCTGGTTCATCGAATCCTCTGCCATATAGGGCAAACAGGTTAAATTTCACTCTTGGCGGTTCAAATACGCTTTTCTCAGTGGCTTACCCTCTGATCAACGCTGGAATATCTCGCAGACGTGGCATTTTGCCCGCCAGCAGCGATTGCACCCGGAACAAGCGCCCCGCTAACCAGATCGCCCCTAATGCGCCCAGCGCCAGCAGGATGATGCTGATTACAATTTGCAGCGGTGGAACCGGTGAAACGACCAGCCGTACCGTCATCGCAATCGGGCTGGTCAGCGGGAACATGCTCAAAATGACCGCCAGCGTGCCGTCTGGTTGTGCCGCAAAAATCGGCAGAAACCACAGCGGCGCAACCGCTGGTAAAGTGAACAGCACTGCATACTGCGGCCCTTCCCGCATACTGTTGGAAAGCGCGCCGATGGCAGCAAAAAATGCGCCAAACATCACATAAGCCAGCACGAAATACACCGCGATGAGCGGCAGTATATCGGTTGGTACCTGAATATTCAGCACCGCGGCCAGCATGCCAGCGGTATTCGCCGCATCACCCCCGCCAAAGATGCGTGGAAGCAGCACGAGTGCGCCGATCCATACCACCAATTGCAGAATACCCAGCAGCCCCATCGCCAGAATCTTCCCGCCCAGCAGTTCTATCGGGCGCACAGACGCTAGCAAAATTTCGATCAACCGGCTTTCTTTTTCCTCGATCACGCTCTGCATCAGGTAGCCATTGGTCACAAACAGACTCATGATCAGCGCCAGCGCAAACACGTACACAATCACAAATGTAGTGTCAAAGCTGGAATTTTGCGGATCGTTCAGCGCCAGATTGACCGTCGTCACCTGTGAGGGATTCAGCAGTCGCGCAAAGATGTCCGGCTCTACCTCGCCGGCAAGATTCGCCATCGCCAGCGCGCGCGGCGGCGCTGTGCTGATGTCGTTCAGCGACAGCGAAGGCAGCACCTGCGTAACTTCCCCCGTTTCCAGATAATCCTCAGCGAAGATATAAACCGTTTCGACTTCTCCGCCCAGCAGCGCCGCTTTTGCCGTATCGGCATCTGGATACAGCGTCATTTGTTCCGCCAGATCATCCGGTATGGTCATCATCCCACTCAGATCGACAATGCCCACAGTCCCGCTGCCCTCTATAGTCAATTCCTCAATGACGGTGGCGATTGTATCCATGGTATTCATGCTGCCACCGCTGAAATTGGTGATTACAAATACGAGGACGAAGCCGATGATCGGCACGCCAAAGGTTCCGAACAGGTAGCCCATCCGGCGTATATTGCGCTTCAGTTCGTAGGCGAAGATTTTGAGTAAGTTGGTCATCCGGCGCGCTCCCCTGTGGCTGTCGTTTGCATTTCGGCGCGACCAAAAATGGCGCCGATGATGCGTCTTAGCGATGGGCGTTTGCCATACATCAGAATTGACCAGCGGAATACACGGGCAGATGCCCATACCGTGATCAGTGTGGTGATCGCCAGAATGATCACGCTGGCGGCAATTTGCCATGCTGGAACACTGCTAAAACCAGTTCGAAGCATCACCGTCACCGGCGCTGTAATCGGAAACAGTGTTAGAAAGACGGCAATCGTGGCATCCGGTTCAACAATGAAGGTGTAGATGAAGAAGAACGGTACCACCAGCGGGAATACCGCGAGTCCGGCGATCTGCCGGCTTTCCTGCTCTGAACCTGCCACCGCGCCAATGCCCGCCATGAAACTTGCAACCAGCGCATACCCTAGCACAAAGTAAACGAAGCCGATCAGCACAATATCGGTTGGAACGCTGATGCCTGCCAGTGCCGGAATGCTGTTGCCTATCGTAATGAACAACAGCGTCGCGCCCACCCAGATTCCGATCTGCGTCAGCCCTAATGCGCCTAACCCGATAATCTTGCCGGCCAGTAATTGAAACGGCGTCATGCTCGTCACCAGAATTTCAATCACACGGGTAGATTTTTCTTCCGCCACACTGGACATCAAAGTGCCGCTGGTCGTCTGTATCGTGATGAAAAAGATCATCACAAAGATCATCGGAATGATGAACAGCATCTCGGCACTGCTTTCGGTCATCAGGCGGCCATTATCCAGCGTTAGCACGCTCATCACTACCGGGTCTTTCACCCGCGTCACAATTTCGGGATCAAGGCCGGTATCAAGGTTTGCCAGCAGGTATTGATTGAAGAGGTCAATCAGCGCGTCGCCGCCGCCACTGGCGGAATACAGCGTCACCTCACCGGTTTGTAGATAATCCTCTGCGACCACGAAATACGCGCCAATCTCGCCTGCCTCCAGCGCCGCCGCCGCTGCTTCATCGGTATCAAATGGAGTGAAATTCTCTGGCCTGGCGTTTTGTGATTCCAGCGCGCCAGAATGATCTATGTAGCCAACCTGATCGCTTACATTGCCAGTTTCCGCCTGAATAGCCAGCCGCGTGATCACAAACATCAGCACGATCAACAGCACTGGAATCCCGAACGTGGTGAAAACGAACGATTTGCGCCGGACGTTAGACAGATATTCGTGTTTTGCGACCTTTAGAATCTTACGCATGCACGCCATCCTCTACCACGCGAATGAAGATGTCGTTCAGGCTGGGGATGGCCTGTTCAAAACGTTGCAGCTTATAGCCGGGCTGGTTCACAATTTGCTGCAGCACATCGTCAGAGGAAGCGCCGGAACGCAAATACAGCAGTGTGCCTGCTTGCGTGGTTGTACCCTCGCCATCCGAAATCTGTTCGACCCGTTCTACGGCGGGAAGCGCCGCCCAATCGCCGCTGCCTTCAACAATCACCGCTGGCAGCGCATAATCCTGCCGCACCTTTTGTACCGGGCCATAGAGCGCCGGCTTACCGCGGTTGATCATGAACAGGCGGTTTGCCATCTCTTCAACCTGGTACATCTGATGAGTACTCATCATGATCGCTGTACCCTGATTTCGTAAATCAATCAGCAGATCTTTGATCGTCAGGGTGTTGATCGGATCGAGTCCCGAAAATGGCTCGTCAATGATCACCAATTCAGGGCGATGTAAAAT
>JACSRP010000042.1 GCA_014879665.1 Anaerolineae bacterium
GCATTGAACAGATCAATCGTGAAGTGGCCTATACAGATCGCGCGAAACAACCAGCGATTGGAAGCGGTCATAAATTCATCTCGAATTGTGTAAAAGCATGTTTGATCTGCATCTATCATCGTGGTTTCACAGGCCGATTGTCAAATGGGAACACGTGATGAGTGGAAGGAAGCGATGAGTAGAACGTTAAAAGATAAAGGTTAGAGGTCGTTCCAGACTCCGGTGTACGGGGAATTCGAACCGAAAGCTCTGCTTTGCTTGACGCTGGTATAGTGCAAACGATAAGATTTGCTGCATGATCAAAGTCCTCCATAACTGCAAGCTGGCGGCGCCTTAAATGAAACCATCGGTCTACCTGAGTCACCGGCGAGACGTGAGCCGGAACATGGCGCTGGCGCTGTATCGCGCCCTAATTTCGGCTGGTTTTGATGTTTTCATTGATCCTGATGATTTCATTTCTCCGGTTTCAGAAGCGCAAATTGCCGCCCGCAGTCATTTCGTGATTCTGCTCACCCCGGCGGGACTGGCCGACACACCGGGCGATGATCATTTGAATCGCGAGCTTCATCTGGCAAAAAAAGGCGGTCGCACTATTTCGATAGTACTGGCCTATGGAGCAGAACTCGACGACAGCGCGCGCCTGCCTGAGATACGCCAGACGACAAATGCCAGCGTGATTGTGCTGCCGGTGGACGATCCACCTTCGGGCATTCGCACGCTGATCAAGCGCCTTCAAGAGCCGGGCGCGCCAGAAAATATCGAGGCGATGCAGGATGCCGCAGCCAAACGCAAACTGAGCCGTATACAGCGCTTAGCCCCGGTTACGGCAGAGCGAATTGAGGCAGAATCGCTGTTCAATCACGCGCTGCTGCAGGGTGGCGAATCGGGATCGATCTCAATTTTGAGCGAGGCGGTGCGCCTGCATCCTGATTATGCGGAAGCCTATTTCCAGCGCGGGCTGCTTCACATGCGGCGAGGTAATGTGACTGCCGCCCTTGAAGATTTCAATGCGGCGCTGCGCCTGCGCCCGCTGGATGCCGTGGCCTATAACAACCGCGGGCTAGCCCATAGAGCGCAGAAGCACATTGATATGGCCATCGCTGATTTTGATGAGGCGATTCGCCTGAATTCGCGTTTCGCTAACGCCTACAACAATCGCGGCATGTCACGCAAGGCCTTAGGCGATCTGGATGGCGCACTGTCGGACTATACCGAAGCAATTTCACTCAAGCGCGATTTCGCCAGCGCCTACAACAACCGCGGGCAAGCACATAAAGCCAAAGCGCTGGAGATCCGCGATAACCCACGCGCTGCGCGCAGCCTGCTGCAATCTGCGCTGGACGATTTTGATGCGGCTATTTACTGCCAGTCGAACCATGCTGCCGCGCACAACAACCGCGGATCGATCCTTTTTCTGCTGCATGATGTGGACGGCTCGATTGCCGATTTCAGCACAGCGATCAGCATCAACGGAAAATACGCTAACGCTTTTTTCAACCGCGGGATCGCCTTCAAAGCCAAAGGCGATCCTGAATCCACACTACAAGCGGTCAAAGATTTCGAACGTTCCGCAGAGCTGCAACCGCAGGCCAACACCTACTATCACAGCGGGCAGGCGCGGCGCTTAAGCGGCGATCTGACCGGCGCGCTGCACGATTACGAAGAGGCGCTGAAGCTTGATCCGACGGCGGCCAACGCGCTCACCCAGCGGGGCGCGGCGCGGCGGCTGACGGGCGATCTTCAAGGTGCGCTGGCCGATCACGAAGCCGCGCTGCACATCATCGAATCGCCGCAGGCTTACTACAACCGCGCGGCGGCACGGGCGGAAGCTGGAGACGTTGAAGGCGCGATGCAGGACTACGATGCGGCTATCGCCTTGAACCCGCGTTATGCAGAAGCCTATAACCGCCGCGGCGTACTGCACTTCTCACAGGGCGACAGCCGAAGCGCGCGCGCTGATTACGATCTGGCGATCAAGTCTGCCCCACGTCTCGCCGTTGCCTACAACAACCGCGGGGCGGTGCTGTACGCTGATGGCGATGCCGATGGCGCGCTGGCTGATTATGACATGGCGGTTCATCTTGACTCGCGCTATACACTGGCTTATGTGAATCGCGGCGCAGTACGCGCTGAACTAAACAACTTTGCCGGCGCTATCGCCGATTATGATGAAGCCTTGCGCTTGAACCCCGCCTATGCCAGCGCCTATTACAATCGCGGGCTGGCACACGCGCATCAAGACAATTTTGATCTGGCGGTAGCCGATTATGACGATGCGCTGCGTTTGAACCCTGAGCTATATGAGGCGCTGCTCAACCGTGGGCTGGCAAAGGCGGCGCGCGCGGCTGATGGTGATGCGGGTGAGGCGATTCAAGACCTGAGCGCCTACCTCCCCTTTGCCGATGATCAACGCGCGCCAGAAATTCAAGACATTATCACGGCGCTGGCGCAGCGCCGCGCGTGAGGGTCTGCACGGCAGATACAGGCGAGATCAGCCGTGATAAAATAGACGGATCACAAACGAGCTTACCGGTGAAATGAAGGATATCGTTAGAAACTGGCTGGTTAAGAAAATCGGCCAGATCGCCAGCGTGCGCGGAAGCGCCGTGAACCGCGACGGCGTGATCGTGGCGGTGACGTGGAGCGCAACGCTGATCCATATATATCTGCTCAGCGAGATCATCAAGCCCCGCGGCCTCAAAAAGATTCTTCAGGAAAATTCGCGCGTTGGCGTGAGTTCGCTGTTCATTATTGATTCGGCGCTGGCCCCTCAAGACGGTGTGAAAGCTGATCCCGGCGAAGGGCTGATGGCGCTGCATACGCTGTTCAAAGATCGGCTGTATACCTATCGGATTGATGAAAAAGGGCAGCCGGCCATCGGGCAGGTGCATTTCAAGTCGTTTGGCCGCACCAATGAATACGAAGTGTGGTATGGGCCGGATGTTGAGATTGCCCATTTGCCGGCATACCGTACATGGATTCGCCAGCCAAACGCGATGAAAGGCGACTGGCTGACAGCGAATTTGGGTTCAGAGTCATTCTGGAGACAGCCAGATTATTCTGCCGGGCGGCAGGCTTCTCGCCAGCAGGCGCGGACGACACGGTCGTACAGTTGGAGCAAGACCACCAACGGCGCGGGAAAGCTGGATTCAGAAGAGGAAGCGCCGCGCGCTGGCACATCCCCGCCATACACTCCCCCTCGAAACTCAAAGCTTGAGCGCAGTTATGCCGAACTGGGCTTAACTGGCGTGGCAACCAGCGAGGAAGTCAAATCTGCCTTCCGTAATCTGGCGCGAACATTACATCCAGATGTGAGTGAACTGCCGAAAGAAGAAGCGGAACGAAAATTTAAAGCGATGAGCGAGGCCTATACCTTCATCAAGCTGACGAAGGGTTGGTGAGGGGAACGCCTATTATGAAGCGTTCCCGGACATTTCCTGTTCATCTTCGCGCTCCCCTTGCAGCAGATCGTTGAGCAGCCGCTTCCAGCGCGCCGGCGTTTGATTTTTGTCGCCATCAAGATCGCGCGAGATCTGGCGCAAACGCGCTTCCCGCAGCAGTTGGTGTTTACGCTGTTCGTTCACCAGAATGTCGGTATTTGGATTAAACATTACTAACTCTCCCCTTTGTTCATTGCTCTGTTGACTACTTCGTAGATGGCGCTCCATTTGTTCAAAATTGGTGGTAAATTGCTATAGATATATGTTTTTCAGAAGGTAATCGTGACGAGATTCGATCCTGATCGCCGATGAAATTGTTTTTGTAATACGGCGTGGTACACTCGCAGTTCTGGACTTAGCTCAAAAGCTATTACTGCAAGAAAGTTATTATGCAATGGTCACGAACGCACATCAGGTTGCGCCTGATATTTATCAGCTACGGATTCCGCTGCCTTACCTGCTGAACCACGTCTATTGTTATGTATTACGGGATACAGGCGGCTGGACAATCATGGATACCGGACTGAATTGGCCTGACGCGCGCGCTGCGTGGGCGCTCTATTTTGAGCAGCTAGGGATCAACCCGAAAACAGACATTCAGAAGATTATCATCACGCATATGCACCCGGATCATTTCGGGATGGCGGGCTGGCTTCAGGGGCAATCAGGCGCGCCAGTTTATATTTCCGGGCGAGATGGCAATGCCGCACGCCGCGTATGGTATGAATGGAAAGATCGCGTCGAGGATATGCGCACTTTCTTCCAGACATGCGCCCTGCCGGAAACGATGATGCAGAAGGTACTTTCGGCAGGTAACGAAACGGCACTATTGACCGCACCGCTGCCGGAACGGATTGAGTCTATCAACGGCGGCGATCAACTGGTGATCGGGGAGCGCGTGTTTAGCGTGATCTCCGCGCCAGGTCATTCTGACGGGCAGATACTTTTCTATCACGCGCCGGAAGAACTGCTGATTTCCGGCGATCATGTGCTAATGAAGATCACGCCGAATATCGGATTATGGCCGGAAACTGAATCTGCGCCGCTGTCCCGCTATCTGGCTTCGCTAACGGCCCTGCGCGACCTGCCGGTCAAGCTGGCGCTGCCGGGGCATAAATCCGTGATTCAGCACTGGCAGAAGCGTATTGAAGAACTGCAAACGCATCATATGGACAGACTGGCGCTGCTACAGCAAGCTGCATCCCCTGGCGTAAATGTGTATGAAGCGACTGGCAAGATATTCGATCTTTCCCGGCTCACGCCGCATGAAATTCGCTTTGCCATTGCAGAAACACTGGCGCATCTAGAGCATTTGCATGATGCCCACCTAATTGAGCGCGAGGACGGCGAAATTTTCACATTTCACGGATAATTGAGGTGGGGCTGGAAACCGGACTAGGGATCATAAATTCAGTTTCAGCCGGCGGCATTCTGGAATTTTGATGCAACAGCTTCAGCCAGAAGCACCCGTGCTGTAGGCGTGGTTTGTGATATACTTTCGGCGTTTGAGAAACAAACCCTAACCACCGGGAATAATCCATGAATTTGACAAATTTAACGCTCACTTCGGCGCGGGAGATGCTGCGCAATGGTGAGATCAGCGCGGTTGATCTGACGAAAGCATATCTTGAGCGTATTGCCGCGGTTGACCCGCAAATACAGGCATTTCTCGCCGTCACGAATGAGCGCGCATTGGCAGACGCTGAACGCGCCGATGAAGCCCGTGCCAACGGGGATGATCGTCCGTTACTCGGCATTCCACTGGCGATCAAGGATGTGCTGTCTACGACGGGCATCGAAACCACCTGCGGCTCGAAAATATTAAATGGCTACAAGCCAGTTTTCACTGCGACCTGCGTAAAACGGCTGGAAGATGCCGGCATGGTGATGCTGGGCAAGCTGAACATGGATGAATTCGCGATGGGTTCGTCTACCGAAAATTCAGCA
>JACSRP010000238.1 GCA_014879665.1 Anaerolineae bacterium
GATGACAGTGTCACCGGCGGCCAACTCAAGTGCTTCAATCTGCGAGTTCACATCCACGCCTAAATCAATGTCGTCATTTTCGGCAATCAGATTTTCATCGGTATCGAGTACGCGCAGATACGGATCAATCGTATCATCAGTGCCGATCAACGTGATATTCACCACAGAATCTTCATCAACGGTGAGCGTGTAGCGCACGACTTCGCCGACGCCAATTTCACCTTCGATTTCTTCGCCAATTGCAATTGCGCCGCCGTCGGTGATGATCGACTCGTCGCTGCTGCTGACGCCGTAGGCTTCGTTGAGATAGGCGATGGCGGTGTCCAGAATAGGATCCGGCGCAAAGACGGTGGTTTCGTCTACCGGAACCAGAATATCAGGGACGACGCCGGTGCCTTCAATGTGGATTTCCTGATCGGGACCAACGGCGCGGCCAATGGTATAACGCATAAACAGGCCATCGGGCAGGATCATATCATCTACGCTGCCGCCAAGACCTGCCGACGGCTGCTTGCCGATGATGGTGGCGCTGTTGATCAAGCGCAGATTATAGGCGAAAAATTCGCAGGCACTGGCGCAGTTGGGGCCAACTAATGCTACGACACTGCCAGTGAAGCGGTTTTCTTCAGGCGCGGGGTAGATCAGGCCGGGGAAATCAAGATTGGTTTCAAAGACGCCGGTGCGGGGGTTGAAGTAGGCGGTATAGCCGGTGACGACGGGTTCATCCTGATCGAGGAAGTAGCCCGCGAGCTGATCGGCCAACCAACCGCTGCCGCCGCCATTCTGGCGCAGGTCAATGACGATGCCGGGCAAGCCCAGTTGATTGACCAGATTCAGAAATTCTTCCCAGAGTTCAACGGTGAGGATTTCATTGCCAAAGAAGCTGTAGATGTTCACATAACCATAGCCATCGGGCAGGATTTCATAAGTGATCGGCGGCTCGAAGCCGGTCACACCCTGTACGAATGAGGACGCCGCAAAGCTGCTGCGTTCGGCGACGGTGGTCATCTGGATCGTTTCTTCTTCGCCAGCATCATTCAGCACAGTGACTTCTACATCTGTATTTAGCGGGAAGCGGATGGCATAACGAAGCTGCTGGAGACGGCGATTGATGTCGCTGGAGAAGGGGCTGGAATAGGGAACCGTCGCGTTGACCACGTCGTCAATCGGCTCGCCGTTGATGGCGGTCACTTCAGTGAGCAGGCCAAGATCGGCTTGTTCGGCGGGGCCGCCGGGGGTGAGATAGGTGATGACGATACGGCCATCGTCGAACTCGGTGAGCGACATGCCCAGCCCGCCGTCGGTGTTGGTGAAGAACTCATCGTCTAGCGCGGCGCTGTTGGGGAATACGCCAACGTGACCATCGGGAATTGACCACGAGAAATCGCGCATGGCAAATTCAAAGGCAATCGGGTCGTTATCCTGTTCGGCCTGTTCCATACGCGGCAGGAATTCTGCGCGCAAGGCTTCCCAGTTCATATTCTTAAACTCGGTGAAGGCGTACTCGTTGATTAAGAGGTCTACGATGCTGTTAAAGGCGTCGGTATAGTTTAGCCCTGAAAAATCTGCTACTTCGGCGGATTCAGCTTCAAGCAAATCCATATGCCCGACGCTGGAACGGTCAAAGGTGAAGGGATCGCTGTTCATATCTACGATGGTGTAGCCCGCAGGCATGATTACGATGGGATCATCTTCGGTGAAGAGCAGGCTGTCATCACCAAAGCCAACGGGGAAACCCTGCCCCTCTTCGGGGGCGTAGATCAAGTATTTGCCACCGTAAACTTCGCTGGTGCCAGCGTCAACGAGCGTGCTAGCCAGATTGCCGGACCACCCGTAGCCGTCTCGCTGCTCAAGGAAGGGATCGCCAAACATGTTTGACCAGAAGGCAATTGCAAAGATCTGAAGGCCGGTATCTTCTTGCCCGTTATTATCTACGTCCACCAATGTACCCTGCGGCAGGATGGGCAAGGGAAGAGTGTAGGAAACGGGGGAAACAAAGGGATCGCTGGTGAAGTGACCGAAAGTTTGCGATTCCAGCGGGAAAGAGAACACTGGATCACGGTTCACGAAGCCGGCTTGATCTTCAGTGATGATTAGCGGCTGTGCCACGCCCGCAAGCGTGAGGAGATTGGTGTAATACATTTGCCCTTCGACGGTTTGCACTCCGCCTTCGTCGTTGACGATTTCGGCCATCGGGGGGGCTTCCTGTGCCAGTGCAGCGCCGGCAAAAACCAGCGATGCAGCGACCAGCGCGAACAACATCTTTCTCATAGTTACAAATACCCTCGCATTATTTGGACTAACATTCCGCGAAACTTGCACATAGATTACTGTAGCACAGATGGAATTAGAGCGCGAAGCCCCGCTGGAAATATCTATTGCCAAGAAAAGGGAATTGAACCGCCAAGGGGCAAGATGGGTATCTTACCCCTATGAACGTGCTGGTACTGCTTAAGAGCCGGTGCTAGACGTAAGCTGCCTGGCGAGATCGGCCATATCTTCTTGCAGTTCTTTTAAGAAATTGCGCCGGGGGTTCTGGATTTGCCCTAAATGGGCGACGCGCCACAGCTCGTCGGCAATTTCCCAGACGGCATCAGGCCGGGCGATGCGCTTCGCGTTGCGCGACAGCTGATGTAAGTGACGCTGGCCGCCGTTGAGCCATTCAGCTACGGTGTCTGCGACTTCATAGGGACTGGGACAGAACGCCCCCGCACCATTTTCAACGACAAAGGTCACGTTGCCATCTTCCTGACCGGGGATGGCATCATAGAGGATCATCGGCAGCCCGGCGATGCAGGCTTCACAGATGGTGGAAGGGCCGGCCTTCGTGACCAGCACATCGGATGCGGCCATCAAGCGGGGCATATCTTTGACGAAACTGTAAATATGAGTGGGCTGATTCCAGTGGGTTTCTTCAAGCTGGCGCTTAAGCTGGTGATTGCGCCCGGCGATGACTGCAAGCTGGCAGGGCAGCCTGAGCGCATCAATGGCCTGCGCGTTCTTGTAAATTGGCCCCATGCCATCGCCGCCGCCAACAATCAGGATGGTTGGCAAGGTTGGATCCCAACCTAGTGATGCGCGCGCTTCTAATTTGTCTGGCAGCGATTTGATAAAATGCGGGTTGACTGGCAGCCCGGTGACGCGCATTTGATCGGGCAGGAGGCCGGCCTTCAGCCCACGATCAAAGGCGGTCTGAGTGGGTACGAAGGTTTTGTCGGCGCGGCGGTCATACCAGAACATGGGTGTGGTGACGAGATCGGTGACGACGACAACGAACGGCGGGCGTTTTGGCGCGGCCAGCAGCGCGTGCATAGATGGGCGGGTGAGAATAGAGTGTACGGAGACGATGGCATCCGCAGGGTTTTCGCGGATCATTTGCTTGAGGCGGCTTTCCATGGTCAGGTACATGCCGCGTGCGGCGGTTTTGGCGCTGTGGGTGGTATCGAGTAATTTATAGCCCATGCCCCATGAGGACTTGCTGTGGTTGACCAGCCACGGGTAAAACTCTGGCATATATTTCCATGGGAAGGGGGAATAGCTGCGGAAAACATCCACCAACTGAACATCCACTTCGTAACGGGTGAGCAGCGCCACGCGGATCGCTTCAGCCGCGGCGCGGTGTCCTCCACCGGTATCAGACATCAAAAAGATGATTCTTTTCAAGACGATTCGCCTCCTTGTTCGGGCGATGGATGATGTGAAACGATCCGTTTCAACTGCTTATTGAACGCCCCCCGTGCCAACAGGACTTGCCGCCCACAGGTGGCACAGCGCAAGCCGATGTCTGCGCCGATGCGGTAAACATCCCATAGATCGCCGCCGCATGGATGCGGCTTGCGCATTTGCACGCGATCTCCGGGACGCACATCCGGCAGGGAATGGGCGTTAACTGCCATCGAGATGAGCGCCTGTTGAAACGTTAATCGTAAACACCCTCGCTATTGTACCTTGCAAACTGTAATCGTGTTTTGTTGCAGAGAGCCTAACCGGATACTCACAGCCCCTGATATAATACGCGGACGATTATCAATGAGTCTCATTGGAGAAACACATTGCTTCTTGGTGGAAACCTTAGCATTGAAGGCCTGATCATCAATCTGGTGGTGCTGTTGATCGGTATGACCCTTCATGAATTTGCGCACAACTATATCGGTTGGAGGATGGGCGATCCAACCCCCGCCCAGCAAGGCCGGCTGACCTTAAACCCGTTCGTGCATATCAACTGGGTGGGCTGGTTGATGTTCGCGCTGATCGGCTTTGGTATTTTAGGATCGGCGCCCATTTCGCCGTATCGGATGCCACAGGAAAATCGGCGCTGGCGGTGGCTGGCGGCGGTGGCCGCGGGGCCGCTTTCTAATTTGATACTGGCGGCCATTTTCGGGCTGGTGATTCGCCTGATGGGGCAGACGCTGTTCAACTTGCCGGACATTTTCACCAACTTTCTGATCCAGATGGTCTATCTTAATGTGCTGCTGGCGGTCTTTAATCTGCTGCCGCTGTACCCGATTGACGGCTGGCAGATTGTGTATGCACTGCTGCCGCCGGAGCTGGCAGTGAAATGGGAACAGTATCGCAACGTGAGTACCTATGCCTTCTTCGCGCTGCTGCTGCTGAGTTTGCTGCGGATACCGGGCGTTCCCAATTTACTAAGCGCCCTGATTTCACAACCAACGATAGCTATCACGCGGCTGCTTATAGGCGGATGACGGCGGCGATGTATCGTTTGAAGCAGGGCACGCGCGCGCTGTTTGCGTTTGCCCACCCGCTGGATACAGAAACCGCGCAAAAGCTGCTGCCGGCTAATCTGTACCGGTTATTCCAACGGATGCGGCGCAGCGAACAGATGCACAGCATCGCAGTGCTGCAAGCGTTGGAAAGCGAAGGCAGCGTGCCTGAAGCATTGGCGCTGGCGGCGCTGCTGCATGATGTGGGCAAAATTTGCTACCCGATGAACATCATTCAGCGTTCGTTGCCAGTGCTGGTGAAAGCGATCTCGCCTACGGCGCTGATCAGCTTGAGCCAGCGCGATCCTCAGCGTTTTCTGACGCGCGGCTTCGCGGTGTACGTGTGCCATCCGGCATGGGGGGCAGAAATGCTGCGTGAAGCAGATGCGCCCGTTGATGCTGTGTGGCTGGTAGAACACCATGCTGATGATTCGGAAAGCTGGCAGGATCACCACCTGTACTCATTATTAAAACGCCTTCAAGTGGCAGACGATACGCATTAATGCTGGAGTAAATGATAAATGGGCAAGATACAGGTTGGTATTCTGGGGATGGGGCGGCTGGGCGCGTCTATTGGGCTGGCTTTGAAGCGCGCCACGAAATCGAACCCGCGACAGGAATTTATCATCACCGGCTATGATTCGTCCGGCGAAAGTGCGGCT
>JACSRP010000039.1 GCA_014879665.1 Anaerolineae bacterium
CGCTTTAATGCATCCGTATTCGAATCGCTCATGCAAGCTTCCCCCGGCTGGTGAATTACAGTTCAATATGCACCAAATTTAAATTCAGTTTACATCAGGTTAGAAGAGGCGTGCAAAAAGAAAACCCGCACGATTGCTCATGCGGGTTTCGTAATGTCCCGGAGAGGACTCGAACCTCCACGCCTTGCGGCATACACACCTCAAGCGTACGCGTCTGCCAGTTCCGCCACCGGGACTTACGGTGAGGTATTATACGCTGTGCAAGTGCTATGTCAATCCTTTTGAGGCGGTAAACTCTCCGCTAAGATACAGGCACTTAACGACATCGAAGAGTGATCGACAAGGGACACAAAATGCGTATTGCACTAGATGCGATGGGAAGTGATGATTTTCCCCGCCCAGACGTTGAAGGCGCAGTGTTGGCGGCGCGTGAATATGGTGATGCCATCACACTGGTTGGCGATGAAGCGCAGATCGCCGTTGAACTAAAAAAGCACGATACAGGCGGGCTGAATTTGAATATTATTCATGCCTCGCAAGCAGTAAGCATGATCGATAAGCCGGCGTCTGTAGGAAAAGAAAAACCTGACTCTTCGATGACTGTGGGCATGAATCTGGTCAAAAACGGCGAGGCAGATGCCTTTGTCACCGCAGGCAATACGGGGGCAGCGCTGGCAATCGCCACACTTTACACATTGAAACGTATTGAAGGGGTGAAACGCCCTGCCCTTAGCGCCATTGTCCCCAGCATTGGCAAAGGCGTCACACTGCTGGATGTTGGCGCAAACGCAGACTCGAAAGCCGAATGGCTGTTCCAGTTTGCCATCATGGGTCGGATATTTTCGCAGAATGCACTGGGCATAAAGAATCCGCGCGTAGGGCTGCTTTCCAACGGCGAGGAAGAGGGTAAAGGCAACGATCTTATCCGCGAGGCTGGCGTGTTACTAAAAAATGCCAATTTGAACTTTATCGGCAACATAGAACCGAAAGACCTGCTCAAAGATCAGGTAGATGTTGTTGTTGCCGATGGTTTCGTGGGCAATATCTTCATTAAGTCGCTGGAATCAGGAACCAGTATGTTGACTTCTCTCATACGACAGGAATTAATGTTTGATATACGCTCAAAACTAGGAGCACTGCTGTCACGTCCAGCATTTACGCGCGTGCGAAAACAGATCGATCCATTTGAAATTGGCGGCGCGCCACTTTTGGGTGTTGATGGGGTTGTCATCATCGGGCATGGGCGATCTAATGCCAATGCCATCAAAAATGCTATTCGTCAGGCAAGACAGGCCGTTTCCGGAAATCTCATTGAGGCCATTCGTCAGAACATAACACAGTGATCCGTTTACAGGTCAGTGTTCGCAGGTTGGAAGGGAGGAGTGCAGCGTAATCGCTGCCTAACATCTATGGATTTACTCAGAAATGGACGCCCTCGTGTGGTGATTACTGGTATGGGCGCGATCACCGCATTGGGCAATGTAAAATCGTTGTGGGAAGGCCTAATCGCCGGTAAATCTGGTATCCGCACCATAGAAACCATACCCAGCAACCACCTCCCCATCAAGTATGGCGGTGAAGTGCGCGGTTTCGATCCCGGTGAATATATCGAGCATAAAGAATCACGGCGGATGGGGCGCTCTACACAGTTCGCGGTCGCTGCCGCTTCCGAAGCGATTAAAGATGCGGGTCTTACTGCCGCGATGATCGAAGCTGAGGGCGAACGCTCTGGAACAGTGATCGGCACCGCGCTCGGGCCGCACGAAATGGCGGAACAGGCAACCTACAAGTATAAAACAACCGGCTTTCGCCGCCCTAACCCGCTAGGGTTGATACAATCTTTGCCAAACATGCCATCGCATCATGTTAGCCGCTTTTTCCGCACGCTGGGGCCGCTAAATTCACCAGCCAACGCCTGCGCGTCCGGCACACATTCCGTTGGTGAAGGCGCAGAATTGATTCGGAACGGACGGGCAGACCTGATCATCTCAGGCGGCGTCGAGTCAATTTTCCAAGACTATACGTTAGCCGGCTTTGAGGCAATGGATGCACTAGTGAAGGGTTTTGAGGATGCCCCGGAAAAGGCCAGCATGCCGTTTGATAAAAACCGTTCCGGATTCGTGCTTTCGGAAGGCGGCGCGATTTTCATACTCGAAAGCTTGAATCATGCGCTGAAGCGCGGCGCGCGTATTTACGCCGAAGTATTAGGACACGCTTCATCGTCGGACGCCTACCACGTGGCAGCACTCGATCCTGAGGGTCGCGGTGCTGTACGTTCAATGAAGTGGGCAATTGAAGATGCGCATCTGAATCTCGACGAGATCGGCTATATCAACGCGCATGGTTCATCAACGCCGCAAAACGACGCCATGGAATCGCTGGCTATTAAGAAGTTGTTTGGTGAGCATGCCTATAATATCCCGATCAGTTCGACAAAATCTATGCTCGGCCACGCGCTGGGTGGCTCAGGCGCTATCGAGTTGGTCGCCTGCGTCATGTCACTGATCGATCAAGTGCTGCATCCCACCATTAACTATATGACCCCCGATCCAGATTGCGATCTCGACTACGTGCCAAATATGGCGCGGCAGGTCAAAAATCTAAAATACGTGCTCTCCAACAGCTTTGGTTTAGGCGGGCAAAACGCCTCGATTGTCGTGGGCGCGATCTAAGTTTCACAGCTGGAAAACTTCACGCCGAAGGACGCATTTTCTGCGTCCTTTTTGGTTCCATTTCCCACATGAACCGTCATATCGGCGCGCTCACATCCTAGTTTCTGGCTATAATGGAAAGCTATTGTGGGCAGGATTCAGGAATATTTCACCTATGATCACCTTCGCGCCAATCCCAGAACTTGATATCCTGCTGGCGAAGCGAGATGTCAAAAAAGCCGAAGTGCTGATCACCCGTTACCTGCGAAGCGCAGACCAATCCGCTGAACGGGCACAGGCACTCATCGCCCGCTCGCGAATTCGCCTGATTGCGGGACGGTTGGATGATGCGCTTGAAGATTTGAAGCAAGCACAAATGCTGGCCGCTGAGATGGCTGAAACACCACCGGTTTTAGAACTTTTGGGCGATTGTCACTTTGCGCGTTTCGAATTAGCGCCAGTCGGGTTTGCAGATCGGGCAGATACCGCCGCGGCGCTTTCTGCTTATCAGGATATTCAAAAGCTATATCCGGAGTATGAAAATTTAGGCTGGGTGTATTACCAGTTGGGGCGCGTGATGCTCACTGAAAATCAGGTAAGCTTTGCTATTGAGTATTTTCAGGACGCACTGCTCAGCGCCAGCGATAACCCCGCGCTGACCGCGTATTGTTATGAGCGCCTTGGATTCGTCTATTTCTATGAATTACGAGAACTGTCCCGCGCGTTTGCATTCCTGAACAAAGCAATTGATACCTATCCCGACAATGAGCCGCGCCATTGGCTTGCGCAAGTTCATACACTGCGCAGCCGGGTGCTGCGTGATATGGCGCGCTTTCCGGAGGCGTTAGCAGCAGCCGATCTGGCAGTTTCTATATCTACCACAGCTGGCGTAGAAGGCAGAATTGGCCTTGCCGATGCGTCACTAGCAGCAGCCGAGCTAGCAGCACAAATTGGCGGTTCAGATAAAGAAGTGATTGCCTATCTAAACCTGTTTCTACAGCACAGCAGGAAACCGCCGGGTATTGATGTAACATGGTCGAGAGCACACGAACTGCTGGGGGATGCTCAATGGCGTACAGGCCAGCCGCAACCTGCTTTAACATCGTATCAGGCCGCCCTAGAGTATAATCCGTATCATCCGTGGGAAATTTCCCTGTATTATCGCATTGCGCGCTGTTACTATCAGCTTGGCGAATTTGCTAAAGCTATTCAGCGATTGGAAAAAATGCTGGATATTGCCCGCAAAGACGGTGAGATCATCAGCGATTTCCGCGTTTTGCAACTGCTTGCCAATGCCTATTTCACCGTTCGAGAATACGAGAAGGCGGCATTCACTTATCAGTTGGCGCTGGAGTTGGTTCCAGCCGAAACCGATCACGTTTCAGAACTGGCGCATTACATGCATCTAGCGCGAAATTACGGCAAAAATATCTAAGGCGAAATACACTGACGGAGTCAGAATTGAATTTGCAACCACAATCGGTCATCGTCATTGGCGGAGGGCTGGCCGGAACAGAGGCGGCGTGGCAGCTTGCCCGGCGAGGTTTTCAGGTTCGCCTCTATGAAATGCGCCCGGTTCACACGACTGGCGCTCATATGACCGGCCAATTAGCTGAACTGGTATGCAGCAACTCATTTGGTTCAAAATTAGCAGATAGAGCATCCGGTGTACTCAAAAATGAACTTGAGATGCTAGGATCGCTGCTGCTAACATGCGCTGAAGAGACAGCGCTGCCTGCTGGTGGTGCGCTGGCTGTTGATCGTGATGCTTTTGCAGCGAGCGTTACCGAAGCCATCAACGGCCATCCGAATATCACGCTGCTTCGTGAAGAAATGCCAGCTATCCCTGACACAGCAGCCATCATTGCCAGCGGCCCGCTAACCTCCAGCGCGCTTGCAGCCGAAATTGGACGATTAACATCACAGAATCATCTGTATTTTTATGATGCGATTGCTCCAATCGTCTCTGCCGAAAGCATTGACATGAGCATTGCTTTCCGTGCCAGTCGCTATGAGCGTGGCGATGAAGCGGAAGGTGATTACATCAACTGCCCGATGAATCGCGAAGAATATGAACAGTTTGTTGATGCCGTACTTGCAGCAGAGACGATTGAACTGCGCGATTTCGAGTTAAATGATCCGCACTTCTTCGAGGGATGTCTGCCAATCGAGCAAATTGCCGCACGTGGGCGGGACTCGCTTGCTTATGGCCCTATGCGTCCCGTAGGACTGCGCGATCCGCGCACCGGCAAACGCCCCTACGCGGTGGTTCAATTGCGTCAGGATAATCTAATCGGTTCGCTCTATAATCTGGTTGGATTTCAGACGAACATGCGCTGGGGGCAGCAAGAAGCAGTTCTGCGATTGATACCCGGTTTGCAGAACGCCGAATTTATGCGCATGGGGATGATGCATCGCAACACCTTTATTAACTCCCCTTCCCTTTTGAACCCAACCATGCAATTTAGATCGCGTGGCGATCTGTTTTTTGCCGGTCAAATAACCGGCGTTGAAGGTTATATGGGCAATGTTGCTACCGGCTTGGTGGCCGGGTTAAATCTGGCGAGACATTTACGCGGTGAACCTTTGTGGACGCCGCCACAAAACACTATGCTCGGCGCTATGTGCCACTACGTCACCCATGCAGACCCAAAAGAGTTCCAGCCCATGAAGGCCAATTTCGG